>JACQAL010000004.1 GCA_016195025.1 Bacteroidota bacterium
GGCATTAATGAAAGCAAGCAATAAATATCCGGCAGAAAAAATACAGGAAATGGAAACTGCTCTTGCTTCGCTCAAGCAAAAACGCGATGAGCAAAATGCCGAACTCGAAGAATTGAAAAAACAAACTGATGGGTGAAATTCGGCTCTCTGCCCCTCTTATTGAAGGGAGGTGGATTCCATAAGGCGGGAGGCAGAAATAAATTATCGTTTTCATTTTATATTTTATTTAATGGTTAAATACATTCATCAAAGGCAGAGAATCGCTATTTTTTTTGAAAGTCCTTCAGTTTGTTTATCAAACAAAGTGGCTTCCTTTTTTTTTACTAGGTCCTCATACTTTTCATATATGTGTTTTATCTCTGATTGATTTTTCGCTTCCAATAATTTTTCGGCAAGTATTAGAGAAATTTTAGTGCATAAATCTTTTTGAGCTGTTGCTTTGAACATATCAATTGTGTTAGCCCATTGATCAAAGATGTCTATTGGTGAATTTTTAAAATCATAAATTATCATCATTGCGTTTTGTGTCTCTTCCAAAATAGATTTTTCTTTTTCCGCTGAGAAAATGTATTGCATTGCTTTCTGTAACCCCTTCTGAATATTAGACGGGAGATTAGAAAATATTTCGGGCAATCTTGCGTCACCGCCTTCAAACAAAAAGTGCTTTATGACATCTTCTACATCATCGATGCCATTAGAGGTAAATTTTCCTTCTTTTGTAAAAGTATTTTTGTGCTGTGCTGAATTGAGATAACCTTTAATTATTTCAGCCACAACACTGGCGTTCCCCCGTATAGTTTCTTTAGTGGTTTGATAGTCATCGGCAAAGAAAAGGATTGAAGTAAGTTTGGACTTATCAGATAAGCTTATTTTCCTACTTGTTGCAATGGGATCAATTCGTTGTTTTCCTCCTGTTTCAAGATCTTTGAAAACGTATTGGCCAAGTTTAATTGCTGTATTGTCATCAACTTTTAATAATCTTACTAGTACAGGACTTCTCATATTTTCTATTTGCTCTTTAATGAATCCGTATTTTTCGACATCATTTAGTAAATCGAATTTGTATTTTACTTTACCGATTCTGTAATGATTTTTTATTCCATTGCCGCGACTGGTGCCCTGTATTGTTTCTGTCCTGATATTTACTACAGGAGCACCACTGTAAGGATGGGGGCATTCTGATAATTCAGAAAAATTCGGATTATTCGCGATACAATTTTGTGCCCATAGGCTTGCTAAATCTGATCTTTCCTTAGGCTGCGCTGCTGAAATATAGTGCTTGGGATTTCTTTCCCCACTAGGAAGATGAGATGGCTGCAAATCATCGGCTTCAATTAGTGCATAAGTAAACGGCACAGTAATCCGGATTGAAAATTTCAGTACACCCGTTTTCCCTTCTGCAAGATTTTGAAAACATTCATTTCTTGGCGCTGTATTTTTTAAAAATAATATTTTCTCATAGGAGAATTCTTGTGTAGGAACAGATGCTGCCTGTGTATATCCAGTGTTATGATCAAAATCAAAAGTTCCGAATTCATGGATATAATTTTTATATGGCGACCAAATGCAGTTTGATTTTATTTCTGAAAGAGCTAACAGATTGGTATTGATAAATTGCTCTGCCTCTGTTTGTGGAACTCCCATTTTATTTAGCCAGCAGCATAAATTGAAAATGTAATTGTGTTTGGCGCCATCGGAAAAAATATTTCCTTTTTTTGCCAGAATATGGTTAGCAATTTCAAAAGAATTATTTCTACTTATTTTACCTGAAGTAGACTTTGTGAATGCTTTTTTATTTTTTATTTTTCGCAGTGTTAGGGGAATTGTATGATAGTTAATTGCATGGTCGGGATCCGGAGCAACATATCGCAAGCGATTTATATTTTTTGTATTTTCATCAAACGCTGTTTCACATTTATTCTTTGCTGCCCACTGCCGAAAGAATTCAAAATATTCTAGATGTCTGTATGGATCCGACACATGGATTATTGCGAAAAAACCTTTGCCTCTGCAGCTATCTCCTACATAAGCAGCGTAAGGTTCTTTTTTTACTTTCTGTTTAAATAATTTTAAATCGACAGTAGGATCTATGGCATCAAATTCTATCACAATTAAGTTTGTCCGGTAAATTTCATCACTTGCTCCTCTGCTTCCTCTTCCGTTTTTCTCAAAATAGGCTGAAACCGTAAAACATGGTATTTCCGTATTTTTGAATTCTTTTTGTTCTTCTGCATTAGTAAAAGCGCGAAGAGTCTTATTGAGTTGAAGGTGTCTGGGATCTGTCTGCATTTTTATCAACACATCTGATAAAAGAATTTTGCTTCCGTAATAGTCGGGCGTACCCATGTTGGCAACAGCCCTAGGAAAGTAATTTACATATTGATTGAGTATGCTCATTTTATACTGGAAAAATCATTTTTCCATTGTTGTTTCCATTTTCCATCGTAATAGTGGAAATGGAAAAGTCCTTACATGCTGTTTCCGTTTCCGTTGTTAGATATAGGTAAGAGTTCCCAGATTGCCTCCTTACCCACTTTCTTTTTGTTTAGGATGCAAATCTCTTTTCCGTTGGTTAATTCCCGCTTTTCTTCCTCAATAAGATTCAGTCGTTCCCTGATGGTGCGTTCGCTAGCGTTAAAATCTTTGCAAAGTTTTTCAGCAAGTTGGGAGTGACTCATCGGCTTTTCTGCTATGTGCTTTTCTAGGTAATCACAAATAATATCCGGATCAGCCTTGCGAGTTTTCTCCTTTACTAATTCTGAAATTTCTTCTGTGGATGCAAGAACAAGTTCATGCGTATCCTCTGCGTACTTAATGAAATATGTATCGGGCATTTTTATCACCCTTGTTTTCATACATTTTACATGAATAAAATCAGTTTGATTTTGTTTTGCGTCTTTTACATAAGCTACGCTAAGAACAAGAGATGCCTTGTTTATTAATTCAGTGCCTAAATGTCCGCGAGCCTTCTCGCCGCCCGGATTCTCATGGATGATGCACAAAAATGTAACATCATATTCATTGATGGTTACATTCATCATGTCTATCAATTGCATGGACACGCCCACTTGGTTGAAATCGGAAACGCAGTCGGAAGCGACATCAAGCACAACGAATAAATGTTTGTCGGTCGTTGTCTCGCGCAGGTGCTTCAAATAATCATCCAGTACTTGATATCGCTCATGACGAGCAATATTTAACAGAGAGATATAATCAAAGTTATCCGGATGGTCACTGATAGAAAACCCTGCTTTTGTTTGAATTTGCTGTAGCGCATATGGAAATTGTTCTTTCAGATTTCGCTCTGTATCTACATATAACAAATAAAATGGCTGAAACTCATTCCTGCTGAATTGTAGGAGAGTATTGGTGCAATCTGGAGTACTTAGTAGTCTTGCACAAACGGTCTCAGCAAGGCGGCTCTTATGTTGACCTGCTTTCCCTTGAATAACATTTATTGTATTGGGATGAATTAGAGGTTTACCGAATTGATAAATTATAGAAGAAGAAAAAACTATCTCTTTTTCTTTTCTAATACGCAAATCTTTTTGCGTCTGTTTAACGGAAGTAAGTTGTGGGTTAAGCACTTCTTCCATCGAAATATATTCCGTAGTTTTGTTCATATTATTGTTTTATTAAAATGCCTTCGCTCATCCTCGAAAAATTAGCGGGGCATTTTTTGTTTATGTGTTTTTATTATTTCAGCATTTTTTTATTTAGAATAATTCTGGGTGACGTAATTCATTTTCAATTCTCTTATTAGCGATGTTGACATACTCTTGTTCTAATTCAAATCCGATGTATTGCCTTTTAGATTTAATAGCAGCAATTGCTGTTGTGCCAGATCCGATGAATGGATCAAGTACGATATCTGTTTCTTTTACTGAAACTCGCTCCAAAACTTTTCTCCAAAGATTTATTGGCTTCGGACATGGGTGTCCGTTTTGGGGAGATCTTTCTGTATGCTTGATTGTATCCGGTTGACATCCCTTTCCATTTTCTAGATAAGGACACTTTCCATATACTAATATAGGGGACCATGTTGTGAATCCCCATGGATTGTGGTTTACTCCTGCAGGAATATACCAATTCAAAATCCAGGTGGGCTCTGGGAAGAGCCACATTTGAGTTTGCCCGCAAGTAAAGGCAACCCGCTTGCAAGTCCGGAATAGTTCAGGCATTATGCCGTTTATTAATGGAATAACATTTTTTCTGGTATCAAGGAAGCTTTTATAAGGACATTCTACACCATAAGGAAAATCGGTCAGACATACATCAAAGAACTTATCTGGAATTTTTTTTATTAATTCAAGACAATCCCCTTGGAATATTTTATTTAATTCTAACATTAATCAGTGTCAATTTCTGCTGCTGCTTTTATAAATTATTTTTTTGAGTTCATAAATTCTGTGAGAGTTTTTCTGCTGAAAAAAAGTTGTTTAATTGAAGGTTTTTTCCAAAACTCTATCTGCTTAAGGCAGCATTTTTTATAGAGGGTGTTTTTACTGTACCCAGTAATAGCCATCGCCTCAAAAATTCCAATCGTATCATTTTCTTCTTTCTCATTCACATGTGACTGTAGGGGTAACTTCTTCTCATGTAAAAATTCCAGGATAATATTTTTCAAGTCCTCTCTATTGACGACAAGCACTGGACTTATTTCGTTAGTAGGTTTCATGAATTTGTTTGGATAAGTTGTAATTATTTCCAGTAAAATCTTCTAAGTGAGATATTGACTGGCTCTTTCTCATTTGAAGTCAAAACTAATGCATCGAAATGGGAGAAATGTCTTAAGTGTCTCATGAAAGACACTTATAAGACACTTTGATTTTAAAAAGAGGTGAGGGAAAGCGTAATTCTATTGACTGCAGAACTAGATTCGGAATAGCCGGTCAACAGGAATTTTATTTGGATCTAATTCTTTCGGTCTGCGATCAGAGCCGGGTCTTAAATATTTTAGCAATGTAGAATAAGATATTTCGCCACCTTCCTTTGCAGTAAAATTTTGAATAATAAAATATGCTATTTCGTCTGTGGTGTTTGCTAATGCAGTAGTTTTTTTATTTACAATTTTCTGAGATAATTGATAAAAAATATCCGCAAAAATATTTACATTACAATTTAATTTGAACTTGAATTGTTTTTCATTTTTTTTATCATCCAGAATTTCAGGGATATTGTTGAAAATGTGAAATCTGTGCAAAATAAATTCATTTATGTCTTCCTCAGAAGCTAAAATAACTGGCAGACGATCATTGTAGGGCTCGGTTACTAGGTATTTGAAAATTCTTTTTAAAATTTCGACTTTTGAGTTCCATGTTAAAATTATAATCGGTGATGGTTGATAATCGCTAACTGGCTGAGCGGATGAAATATCCTTAGCTTTATTCTGTTCATTTATTGGATCCGTTTTCTTACCTTTCTTTTCTTTCCTGCTTTCACTTACCTCATCTTCATTTGCCGGTTTGCACATCACATTTATTTCCTTAATAAAAACATCAATAAGTTCAAACTCGGTATTATATCTTTCTATATCTTCTTTTTTAGAAGAATCGGTAGTATCAGAATTTTTTTTACAAAATGCTTTTCTTTTCTTAATGTGCTCGCCAAGTTCTTTTGTGACATCACTTATATATTCCTTGAATTTTGATTCTGGAATTGATAAATTAATAGATCCAATTTCAACTTTAAATTGGCTAAGGCAGCATGATAAGTAATGACGGTAATCTTCTATTTCATTTTCATGTTTTTCGAATGAAAATACTTCCGGGTTTTGCGAAAACGAACCGTCAACGTATACTTGCACATCCCCTTCCCAAAAATTATATTTATGAATATCATTTCCAATTCTTACATTGCAAACGCCATGATTGAGCATATTATGCAGGTTTTCTCTTTCAGGTTGTTGAAGCATTTATTTAGATCTTTAGGAAATGTTTTAGTTGTAAAAAAATTTACAAAAAATTGAATTTAGCAAAGGTAAAATCATTTTTTTAAAATAATGTCTCCCCGTTAGCGTCATCTCAGACTGATGAAATGTGTAGATGGCACAACCACTTCACATGAGGGAGTTGCATTGTTTTATGCTATGGAAAGAGTGTTGAAGACAAAAAAAGTTGTACAACTTTCTTTGTGAGGGGCTACGCCATTATCTTCTTCTTTTCTAAATTCTTCTTTCAGAGAACTTCACGATAAATACGGTCATAAATTTTTGAGTAAGCATATTATACTGGTAAATTTCCTGCCATCACAAGCTGTGAGTATTCGTGGTTACCTTAAAGAATTAGACAAGTTGGTTCAATAAAAAATATTTGTTCCGTTTTAGAAAACCGTTTCTGAAAGAATGGTTTTTTTGTTTACCTAATTACTAAACTTACCTATGATAAAAATGAACAACAATATTGAGATTACTTTACCATTATTTTAGTGAAAGTTTATCATTCATGTTCCTAAATGGTTCCTTTCTAGTAAGGAAACGATTGTAACTAGTTGAAAAACAATTTCTATCTTTGGTAAGGAATCTCCCAGGCGGGCCAACCAAATCGGTATATCGGAGGTTCAACTCAGGTATGCCGATTTTTTTTCGTCCAATCCTTTCTTTGAAAAAAGAAAACAGTGCTGATAAAAACAAGAAGAAGAAAATTTTTGGCAACTAAATTCAAAACACTGGAAGAAATTTCAAACTGCTCTGATAAAAGATATAGTATTAAAGACAAACCTACATATCCTAAAAACCTTTTCATATCATAATTCACCGGATAATATTTGTTGCCGATGAAAAATGAAACAACCATCATTCCTGCATAACAAACAAGCGTTGCCCAGGCGCTTGCCATGTAACCGAACTTCGGAATGAAAACAAAATTTCCGATGAGCGTGATGACTGCTCCGAAAATTGTGAGATACGCTCCCCATTTTGTTTTGTCAGTGAGTTTATACCAGATGGAAAGATTGAAAAAGACTCCGAGAGAAAAATTTGCGAGCAGCAAAATCGGAACCACATCCAATCCGGAACGAAAATCTTCTCCGATGAAATATTGGAGCCATGATATGTTGAGCATTGTGCCGAGGAAAATGAGCATGCAGATGATGACGAAATAATCCATCACGCGCGCATAAACTTTTTTTGCATCGGCTTCTTGTGATTGGGAAAAGAAAAACGGTTCGGCAGCGAAGCGGAAAGTTTGAATGAACATGGTCATGATGATGGAAATTTTATAACACGCTCCGTAAATTCCCACTTGCTCCAGCGCAATATCTGAAGGGAGAAGATATTTGAGAAGTATTCTGTCTATGGTTTCGTTGGTCATTCCTGCAAGCCCTGCCACTAAAAGTGGAAGTGCATAGGGAAGAATTGTTTTCAGCAGAGAAATATCTAAAGAAAATTTTGCCCGAACAATAGAAGGAAGTTGAACGAGAAGCGTAACTGCGCTTGCAATCACATTTGAAATAAAAATATAACCGATTCCGATTTCAGGAGAATAGATTGAACTCACCCAACTGTTGGAGTTGGAATCGTAAACTTTTTTGCAGTATACAATAAAAAACAAATTGAAGAAAATGTTTACCGCAATGTTGAGTGTTTTGATTGCAGCGAACGTTTTTGCTTTGTTCTGTTCGCGGAGTTTGGCAAAGGCAATGGAAGAGATTGCATCCATTCCGAGAATGAGCGCAAACCAAATTATATATTCAGGATGGTTGGGATAACGGATTGCATTTGCAATGGGCTGGGAAAAGAGCCAGAGGAAAACAATAAACAAAACAGATGTGATTCCAACCGAAGAAAGAATGGCGCTGTAAACTTTTTCTTTGTTTTCATTCTTCACCGAAAAATTAAAGAGCGCGGTTTCCATTCCATACGTGAGGACTATAATAAGGAAGGAAACATAGGCGTACATTTCATTCACGGTTCCGTATTCGGCTGGAGAAAAATTGTATGTGTAAAGAGGAACAAGCAAATAATTCAGCAGGCGACCGATGATGGTCGGAAGTCCGTAGATAGCGGTCTGCGAAGCGAGTTTTTTAAATGGATTCAACGCGCAGGAAACGTTTGGTTGTATTCTTTATTTCAAAGTTCAATCTTTTAACCTGTAGAAAAAACAAAAGCCCTGTTTTTTATTAACAGGGCTTTCGTGAAGAAGAAAAGTTTTTCTTAGTTCTTTCCTCCGAGCATGAGCAGTTCGCTCACTTGTATCTCGGTGACATAGCGCTTCACGCCTTCTTTGTCGGTGTAATTGCGGTTGAGGAGTTTTCCTTCAACGGCAACTTCGCTTCCTTTCTTGAGATACTTCTCAATGATTTCTGCGGTTTTGCCCCACGCAACGAGGTTGTGCCATTGCGTGTCGGTTACTTTTTCGCCCGCTTTGTTGCGGTAGGTTTCGTTGGTGGCGAGCGAGAACTTCGCTACTTTTTTTCCCCCATTGAGTTCTTTCACTTCGGGGTTTTGCCCTAAGTTTCCGATGAGCTGAACTTTGTTTCTTAATGTGTTCATTGTGTTTTGGTTTTGCGGTGCGGATAACGAATCACTACGCATCTGCGAATGTATGTTTGCCGCACCAGTTGTTGTTTTTAATTTATGATACAAAGGTGCGATGCTTCTGCCAGATGATTCGGTTATTAAGTATTTACATTCGGAACTAAGTGTTTGTAAACGTTTGCAAACGGATAATGTTTACATTCGTGGAAATTTCTTGCTATGGAAAAGAAATGTATTGAATGCGGTGAGTCGTTCAAAGGGAGGATAGATAAAAAATTCTGTTCGGACCTTTGCCGGAATGCGTTCAACAATAAACAAAACAGCGATACCACCAACTACATGCGCTCGGTGAATACTATTCTGCGGAAGAACCGGAGAATACTTTTGGAGTATGTGGAACGCGGAAAGGGGAAAGCGAATGTGCACCGGCAAAAACTGAATGAGAAAGGATTTAACTTCAGCCATCTTACGCACACGCTGAAAACCCAGAAAGGAATTTATTTTTTCTGTTACGAGTACGGTTATCTTCCGCTGGAAAAGGATTTTTTCCTATTAGTGAAACGGAATTCAGACAGGAAGGAGGGTTGAGGATGATTAATGATGGTTGATGGTTGTGGGATGATGGTTTGAGGTGACGGGGTGGCAGGTTGGGAATGGTTAATGGTTAATGGATGATGGTTAATGGCAGGTTGAGGTTGAGGGATGACAGGTTGATGTGAAGGAATGGCAGGTTAAGGTTGAGGGAGTAAGGTTTTATGTTGTGAAAGGATGATTTGAAGTTGATGGTTGATGGTTGATGGTTGTGGGATGATGGTTTGAGATAAAGAAATTAAAAATTAAAAATTAAAAATTAAAAATTCATATTGGGTTTAGGATTTTTCCATTTGGATGTCGGCATCTGTTATTGTGGTGGTTTTGACTGTGACTTGTGTGGTGTTGGTTTTGTAGCCGGCTTTTGTTGTTTCGAGTTGGTAAGTGCCTTCGGGAATTCGTTTGAAGGAGTAATGCCCTGAGCGATTTGTGCGGGTGGTGCGTGTATCGTCTGCGGGAGTGGTGGTTTGTTGGCGGAAGCCGCTTGCGAGGACGCTTTTGAGTGAGACGAGCGCGCCTCCGATGGCTGCGGTGGTGGCTTTATCGGTTAGTACGCTTTTGAAAGGAATGTTGAAAAAAAATTTATTGCTCTGCTGCTACCACTCTCTGCTCAGTAGAGAGTGGTGATGGTCCGACTTTGCTCAGTACGGGCTGCGTTGTGTGTATTATTTGCTGATTACAATTTTTTTATTTGCTGTGCCTTGTGCCGTTTTTAGTTGGATGAAATAAATTCCTTGGGGTTGGTTTGATAAAGTAATTTCTGTTTTTGTGGAATTGATTTGAGAAGAATAAATTTTTTCTCCCTGCATATTATAAATTGTTACTTCTCCTTTTGTTAATTCAGTACTTAAAATAAATTTTCCTGATGAGGGGTTGGGATAAATGCTGATTCCGGTTTCGGTTTCAATTTCATTAACAGGCATAAAAAACATAGTTTCATGTGCACCAATATCAACATGATTATTCAGAACTCTTACACCTCCAAAATAATCTGTTTCATTGACCCCGGCAACAAATAAAAAATCTCCATTGTCAATACATGGGCTTGTGTTGATATCAAGATGAAAATCGGGAGATGCAATATTTGAATTTATCAGCGAAGGGTCTGCGTAAATTGAATTTGCATCCATTCCTGTTTGCGAAACATAATTTGAAAACGCGGAATAGGAATTTGTTCCCCAGTTCACTGTTATATTGTTGCTATTATTATTGGGAGTGTACCAGCAATTATAGTTGATGGAATTTCCGCTGAAAGGGGTGATGTTGTCTTTCGAGATGAGAATATTCTGCGCGTTGGTATAGAAAATATTATTCTGAATTTTGCAGTTCGACATTTTGGTCATGTAAATTTCTCCTGTGCCGCTATTTGAATAATCGTCTTTCAGAAAAGTATTGTTCAGCACAGAACTGTTCAGCACCTGCCCGGTAGTGGAAGAAGTGTAGCCGCCAATGGCGAGCCCTGCTTCTTTATTATTGTAGAAAACATTATCGCGCACAGTAATATTTGATGTGCTTCCGTTTTGCTCGCAGCCGATTTCAATTCCCCAGCCGTTTCCATAGGAAGTGTTTCGTTCGATGATAGTATTTTTTCCTCCGTCCACATAAATTCCCCCGCTGGTTGCATAGTTGGAAACATTGTTGTAGCAGATATTCTGAAAACAATTTCCGTTTCTCGCCTGGTCGAGGGCAGCGTTTGAACTTGTTCCGTAATTTCCTTCCATGTCAATGCCGATATTTTTATTATCGTGCACACTATTATTTGAAACTGTGAACGTGTCCACGTTTCCATCGAGCGCCACTGCTTCGCTGAAGCCGGTGATGTTGTTATATACTTCGCAACTGTCAATCACCACATTTGTAATTGCATTCGCCTGATTTGTTCCCTGTCCATAGACAATCATTGGATTTGAGTTGTCATTTGAAGTTGGAGTTGCGCTTGGATTGGAAGTCCAGTTGATGCTGGTGATTTTTAAATTCCTCAGCGTGATATTTGAAACTCCTCCGCTTGCGGTTGCAGAAATGGTAACGCCCGTTGCATAGTTCACCACTTTATTTTGCACGGTAATATTTTCAACGATGAGATTGCTTTTGTCTTCAATGTACAGCATATCATTTTGCGAAGTTCCGGTTCCGTCAAGAACAACCACTTCTGTTTGATAATTTCTGAACGTGATTGGATTTGCAGGAGTGCCGCTTACGTTGGCGATAACATTTTCATAATAGGTTCCTCCGCGAATATAAACGGTGCTGCCGGGAGTTGCGCTGGTAAATGCTTTCTGAATTGTTTTCCATGCCTGCGCGGTGGATGTGCCGGAATTAGTATTGCTTCCGGTTGCGCCATCAACGTAAAAACTTTGGGAGAATGCCTCACCCCCTGCCCCTCTCCAAAAGAGAGGGGAGAAAAGCACGCATAGATATAAGAAAATTATTTTTCTCATTTCAAACTCCCCGTCATATCTTCGGGACGAACCCATTGGTCAAATTGTTCTGCGGTAACCAAACCAAGTTCAATCGCTGCCTGTTTCAAGGTTTTATTTTCCTTGTGTGCTTTCTTGGCAATCCTGGCTGCGTTTTCATAGCCGATGTGCGTGTTGAGTGAAGTAACGAGCATGAGAGAATTGTCCAAATGTTTTTTAATTATTTCTTTGTTCGGTTCAATTCCCGCTGCGCATTTATCATTGAACGAAACACAGGCATCACCGAGCAAGCGCGCGCTTTGCAAAACATTTGCTGCGATTAAAGGTTTGAAAACATTCAACTCGAAATGCCCCGAAATTCCTCCTATGGAAACCGCAGTATCATTTCCAATCACCTGCGCGCAAACCATTGTCATGGCTTCGGGCTGAGTGGGATTTACTTTTCCGGGCATGATGGAGGAGCCCGGCTCGTTATCGGGAATACTAATTTCTCCGATTCCGCTGCGCGGACCGGATGAAAGAATGCGGATGTCATTCGCAATTTTGAAAAGAGAAACTGCAGAACGTTTCAGCGCTCCGCTGAGTTCCACCATTGCATCGTGCGCTGCGAGCGCTTCAAATTTGTTGGGTGCAGTGATAAAAGGAAGCCCTGTGAGTTCGGCAATTTTTTTTGCAACAAGAACATCATAACCTTTCGGAGTATTCAATCCGGTTCCCACTGCAGTTCCGCCAAGCGCAAGTTCGCGAATCATTTCGAGGGCATTTTTTACAGCGCGGATTCCGTTATCGAGTTGCTGAACATATCCTGAAAATTCCTGCCCAAGTGTGAGAGGCGTTGCATCCATGAAATGAGTTCTGCCGGTCTTCACAATAGTTTTGAACTCTTCGGATTTTTTGTGAAGAGTTTCGCGGAGTTTTCTCATTCCGGGAAGCGTGACGGAATGAATGAGCAATCCAGCCGCAATGTGCATGGCGGTTGGAAAAGTATCGTTGGAGGATTGCGATTTGTTCACATCATCGTTCGGATGCAAAACTTTTTTCTCATCGGTAAGTTTTCCTCCTGATACAACATGCGCTCGGTAAGCAATCACTTCGTTTGCATTCATGTTGCTTTGCGTTCCGCTTCCGGTTTGCCAAATCACGAGCGGAAACTGGTCGTCTAATTTTCCGGTGAGGATTTCATCGCATACTTTTGAAATCAAATCGCATTTTTCTTTTGAAAGAACTTTCAGTTCGAGATTTGCCCGGGCGGCAGCTTTTTTCAGATACGCAAAGGCATGAATGATTTCCTTCGGCATGCTGGCTTCGGGACCAATCCTGAAATTATTTCTGGAGCGTTCGGTTTGCGCACCCCAGTATTTATCTGCGGGCACTTTTACTTCGCCCATGGTGTCGTGTTCAATTCTGAAATCCATAGGAATTAAATTAATGGAAGGTAAAATTAGAATTTATTGCTTTACTATTTTTCTATAAAAATTTTCTCCGGCAGAATTAATTTTAAGAATATAAATTCCTGCATTTAAACCGCTGCAATCAATAGTGATTGAGTTGTTGATTGGCTGTATTGATTTTATTTTTTCTCCGACACTATTAAAAAGTTCTACGTTTTTAATTTCTTCCCCGCTTTTAAGTTCAACCTTTTCTGAAACAGGATTTGGAAAAACGCAGAGAGATTTTTTTTCATTCTTATTTTTTGTCAAAGATAGATAAATAGAAAAGTATCATAGTTGCAATTATCATAAAAACTTTTTCACTTTTTCAGGCGGTCGCGCAATTATTGCATGGTTTCCTTTCACCACAATGGGCCGTTCAATCAGAACAGGATTCGCTGCGAGGATTTTCAGCCATTGTTCTTCGGAAAAATTTTTGTTCTGAAATTTCCTGAAGAGCGGTTCTTTCCTTCGGATAATTTCTTCCGCTTTCATTCCGAGTTTTTTCAGAATGCTTTTTAATTCCTTTTCGGAAGGAGGAGTTTTCAGGTATTCAATAATTTTTATTTGTTCTTTTTTCTTCCCGAGAATTTCAAGCGCGCACCGGCTTTTGGAGCAGCGGGTGTTATGGTAAATGGTAATCATTGCAATTAATTTTTCCCTCCAAACTCCATCAGATATTTTTTTATGAATTCGTCCAAATTCCCATCGAGAACCCCCTGCGCGTTGGAAGTTTCATAATCCGTGCGCAAATCTTTCACCAGTTTATACGGATGCAACACATAGTTTCTGATTTGCGAACCCCATTCAATTTTTTTCTTTCCTGCTTCAACAGCAGCAGATTTTTCCCTGCGCTTTCGCATTTCCACTTCATACAATTGCGACTTCAACATCTTCAATGCCCGCTCGCGATTCGCCAACTGAGAACGTTCCACCTGGCACACGACCACGATTCCCGAAGGAATATGTTTCATCTGAACTTTTGTTTCCACTTTATTTACATTCTGCCCGCCCGCTCCGCCTGAGCGCGATGTCTGAATTTCCAAATCAGATTCTTTCACATCAATTTCAATCGTGTCATCCACGAGCGGATAAACATAAACCGATGCGAATGAAGTATGCCTTCGCGCATTTGAATCGAACGGAGAAATCCGCACAAGCCGGTGGACTCCGTTTTCTCCTTTCAAATAACCATAAGCAAAGTCACCATCGAACTGAAGCGTGACCGATTTCACTCCTGCAATATCGCCTGCCTGCCTGTCTTGTTCTGTAACTTTGAATCCGTTTTTTTCTCCCCACATCATGTACATGCGCATGAGCATTCCTGCCCAATCGCAACTTTCTGTTCCGCCTGCGCCTGAATTTATCTGAAGCACCGCACTAAGTGCGTCTTCTTTTTCGCCCAGCATGTTTTTGAATTCGAGTTCTTCAATTGATTTCAGCGCGGAAGTAAATTGCTTGTCTACATCTTGTTCGCTCGCTTCATTTTGCTTGAAGAAATCAAAAATCACTTCCACATCATCTACGTGGCGTGAAAGTTCAGAAAAAGAATTTGTCCAGAATTTTTTTTGTTTCAATTCACGGAGAAGTTCTTCGGCTTTTTTAGGATTGTTCCAGAAATCGGGGGCGTGAGATTTTTGTTCGAGTTCGCCAATCTCGTTTTGCTTTCTGTCGAGGTCAAAGATGCCTCCTTAACGCTTCTCTGCGGTCTTTCAAATCTTTGATTTGCTCTGCGGTTATCATATAAGAAGGTTAAAAAGGCGAGCAAAGATACTAGAAATGTTTGTCGTTTGTAGTTAATTGTTCAACCACAAACGACAAACTATAAACTTTTATTTTCCTTTTTTCTCATCCTTATCGTTATCATTCTCCACTTCTTTCTTCAGAAAATTTCCGCTGGCATCAAAAATATAATCTGCCTCGTCCACTTCGGCTTCATACGTCACTGTGTTTTTTGCGTCTACAATTTTTGCGGCTTCTTTTATTTTTTTGCCTGCGAGATTTTTCGTCACATAATCGCTCACGCCCTTCGGCAAAGCGCTTGAAGCAATTTCGGTTTCAGTTTGCAAAAGATTTCCGCTGGCGTTGAGAAGAACAGAAGTTTCCACTTTGTTCACTTCGAGTTCGGCTTCAAAGTTGCCGTCTTCCTTTTCCCATTTCTCCACTTTTGAATTTGGATAAAGCGAAGTTACTTTTGATTTCACTGCGGAAGGAACTTCTTCTGATTTGATTTTTTGCGCGCTTGCGCTGAAACTTACAGCCGCTATAGCGAGCAGGACGATGGTTGTTTTCATTTTGATTTTATTTTTGGTTGATGTTTTGTTTTGACGATACAAAAGAACGATGCGATTCTGTAGAAAAGTTGTAGCGTTAAAAATAAATTGAAACAGTATGAATCGAATTGCTGTAAGAATACTTTATTTTGAAATTATACGTTTCGCAAATCTGTTTTACAATTGACAAGCCAAGTCCAACGGAATCACTCGAAGGACTTGCTTTTTGAAATCGCTCAAATAATTGTTCAGTCGGAGTTTCAAGCGGATTGCCGATGTTTGAAACGACAAGAGAATTATTTTGCAGTTCAATAATTATTTTTCCATCGGTTACATTATGTTTGATGGCATTGCCGAAAATATTTGAAAGCAGAATATCAGCGAGTTGAAAATTTATTTTCAGTTGAGGCGAAGCAATTAATTTTTTCTCTATGGAAATATTTTTAAATAAAATCATATCCTCCAACTGCTCCAGTTTTTTCTCTATGAGATTTTTAAAATCAACATTTTGTTCTTCGCCAAATTGCCGGTTTTCAATTTTCGCAAGGAGAAGGAGTGACTGATTGAGTTTTGAAAGCCGATTCACCGATTCATAAATTTCATGAATAGATTTTATTTGCTCCTCCGCTAAGTTTTCCGATTGAATCATCAGTTCAAGTTTTGAGCGGATGATGGCGAGTGGAGTTTGAATTTCGTGCGAAGCATTTTCGGTGAACTCTTTCAGGTTTTTGTAATCGCGTTGAATTTTTTCAGTCATTTTTAGAATTTCAAAATTCAGAATTCTGAACTCTGAAGTTTTTGCCGAGGGCAAATTCATTTGTTCTCTTTCATTCAAGTCAAATTTTTTCAGTTCGTCCAGCGTTTTATAAAACGGCTTCCACATATTTTTTGAAAGATACCAGTTCAGCAGGAACAAAACCACGAGCAGAATTACAGTAAGAATTCCCAGCGTGTAAGCAATGCTCTCAATCAAATCATCCGATTCAACGAGCGGACGGCTGATGCTGGCTGAATAATTTTTTTCTCCTGCCATTACGGAAAAAGTTAGCACACGATAGGGTTCTAATTCCTGGTCTTCATCGGGAAGCATGGTATCGCGCAAATTTTCTTTCACGGGAGAATTTACTTCGTTGAAAACAACTTTGTAAACATCAATAGGAGAAACAGGTGGAAGGGTTGAATTTTTTTCTGCATACTTAATTGCATCTTCCTTCACCGAATACATCCGCTCGGTGATGGATTCATTAATGATATTGCTGAGAGAAAAATAAAAGATAATTCCGCCAACGAGGAAGAGCATGAGCGTCAACGCTAAATAATAAATTCCTGTTTTAGTTAACAATTTCATTGAGCAGAAAATTTATATCCCATTCCGTATACCGATTTCAGATAATCATCTCCGCCTGCGTCTATAATTTTTTTGCGGAGATTTTTTATGTGCGAATAAATAAAGTCAAATGAATCCGCCATGTCCATTTCATCTCCCCAGAGATGTTCGGCAATGGATTCTTTTGTGACCACGCGGTTTTTGTTAGAAATAAAAAATAAAAGCAAATCAAATTCTTTTTTAGTGAGTGAAATATTTTTCCCATTTACAGAAACTTCCTGCTTGTCGGGAATGATTTTTATTTTTTCAAAAACAATTTCCTTATTCCCCTCAAAATTTCTTCTGCGCAGAACGGAATTCAGGCGTGAATTTAATTCGGCAAAATGAAATGGTTTGGTGATGTAATCATCCGCGCCTAAATCCAATCCTGTTATTTTATCATCGAGCGAATTTTTTGCGGAGACAATGATGATTCCCGTTTTTGGATTATTTTTCTTCAGTGCTTTTACAATATCCAGGCCGCTTCCACCCGGCAAGCCGATGTCAATGAGCGCGCAGTCGTATTGATAGAGCGAAACTTTTTCATCGCCCGCATTAAAATTTTTCACCCACTCACAGAGATGCCCTTCCTTCTTCAGGAAAGTAATTATGGAATCTCCGAGGGAAACTTCATCTTCGACCAAAAGAATTTTCACGTAGTAAATATAAAGAAATGATTCTGGAGGGAATTTGGAGAAATAAAAATCCTGAATAAAGTTCAGTTTTTATTTATCGCTTTGGAAAAACAGAAATCAAATTCGCTTTGCAGTTTCTTTTTTCGGAGCATACCTGAGCGAAACATCTTTTGCAGCGCTTTCAAGCGTGCCGGTGATTTCATCCGTAAGTTTTCCGGCACGGAGTTCATCCAGAATATTTTTATGTTTCGCTTCGAGGTAAGCAAGAAAATCTGCTTCAAATTCTTTTACTTTGTTCACCGGCACATCGCGCAGCAATCCTTTTGTTCCGCAATAAATAATTGCAATTTGTTTTTCAACCGTCATAGGAGAAAACTGCGGCTGCTTGAGAATTTCCACGTTGCGCGCGCCTTTGTCGAGAACGGCTTTGGTGGATGCGTCAAGGTCTGAACCGAATTTGGAGAATGCTTCGAGTTCGCGGTACTGCGCCTGGTCGAGTTTCAAAGTTCCGGCAACTTTTTTCATGGATTTAATTTGCGCATTTCCTCCTACGCGCGAAACCGAAATTCCCACGTTGATGGCTGGACGAATTCCCGCGTTAAATAAATTCGCTTCGAGAAAAATTTGCCCGTCAGTAATTGAAATCACATTTGTAGGAATGTAAGCCGATACGTCACCCGCCTGTGTTTCAATAATCGGAAGCGCAGTGAGCGAACCTCCACCTTTCACTTTCGATTTTAAAGATACAGGAAGGTCATTCATATTTTTTGCAATTTCATCGGAAGAAATAATTCTTGCCGCGCGCTCGAGCAAACGCGAGTGAAGATAAAATACATCTCCCGGATATGCTTCGCGTCCGGGAGGTCTGCGCAGCAGAAGAGAAACTTCGCGGTAAGCCACTGCCTGCTTCGACAAATCATCATAGACAATCAGCGCAGGTCGTCCGGTATCGCGGAAATATTCTCCGATTGCCGCGCCCGCCATCGGTGCAAAAAATTGCATTGGTGCGGGGTCGGATGCGGTTGCAGAAACAATTACCGTGTAAGCCATCGCTCCGTTTTCTTCCAGCGTGCGCTGGATGTTTGCAACGGTGGAACCTTTCTGACTTATGGCAACGTAAATGCAAAATACGGGCTTGCCTTTTTCGTAAAATTCTTTTTGGTTGATAATCGTATCAATCGCAACAGCAGTTTTTCCTGTTTGCCGGTCACCGATAATTAATTCGCGCTGTCCGCGTCCGATTGGAATCATTGCGTCAATCGGTTTGATTCCGGTTTGAAGCGGCTCGTTCACCGGCTGGCGGAAAATTACTCCGGGTGCTTTTCTCTCAATTGGCATTTCATAAAACGGACCTTCAATCGGCCCTTTTCCGTCTATGGGATTTCCGAGTGTGTCCACAACTCTGCCGAGCATTTTTTCACTCACGTTGATGCTTGCAATTTTGCGCGTGCGCTTTACCACATCGCCTTCTTTTACTTCCGCATTTCCGAGAAGCACGGCTCCTACGTTGTCTTCTTCCAGATTGAGCACGACAGCTTTTAATCCGTTTTCAAATTCCACAAGTTCTCCCGACTGAACTTTTGTTAAGCCGTAAATGCGCGCGATGCCGTCACCTACTTGCAGCACGGTTCCCACTTCTTCGAGTTCTGCTTCGGATTTGAATCCGGCTAATTGCTGCCTTAGAATGTTTGATACTTCTGCTGGTTTAACCTCGGCCATATTATTTTAATTATTGATTACGTTTTTTATTGTATCGAAGTACGAAATTTATACGAACGTACGAACTACGAATCGCATATTCGCACTTCGTATGTTCGTGAATTTTTTTTCGCAGTTCGCTACCATCGTTTTAATATTCTTTAATGTAAGGATTTTCTGTGAATGCCATAGCGAGTTTTCGAACTTGCTTTGCAATGCTTGCATCTACTCTTTTGTCACCCACCTGCAAGGCGAATCCTCCTATGATATTCTTGTCGGTTTTTTCCACGAGTTCAACTTCGGAATAGGCGCTGCTTTTCACCAGCTGCAAAACTTTTTTTCTTAAATCTTCATCAAGCCCGTCTGCGGTTGTAATGATTGCAGTGAGAATTTTTTTGCGCTCTTTATACTGGTCAACAAAAGATTCGGCAATGGATTCAAGAAATGATTCTCTTCTTTTTTCCGTGAGAAGATTAATGAATAGTTCCGTGAGTTTGGAAATTTTTCCGCTGAAAATTTGTTTCAGTATTTTTTCCTTCTTGTCGGTTTTAATAATCGGGTTTCTCAGGAAGAGAGAAAGTTCGTGGCTTGCTTTACAGATTTTGTCTATGAGAATCATATCGGCATACACTTTATCCAGCACGCCTTGCTCGGTGGCAAGGTCAGCGAGGGATTTTGCATAGCGGGTGGATGCGCGTGTTCCTTTCATATCAATTCATCTTCACTTCCTGCAGTAAATTATTAATTACTGTTTTCTGTTTATCTTTTTCTGCGAGTTCCTGCTTCAGAATTTTTTCTGCAATCTCAATGGAAAGATGTGCGACTTGATTTTTCAATTCAGTAATCGCGGCCATTTTTTCATTCTGAATATTCTCGCGCGCAGTAGCAGTAATTTTTTCCGCTTCTTTGCCAGCGCGTTCTTTCGCTTCGGCAATTAATTTGTCTTTGATTTCGCGCGCTTCTTTCAGAATAGTGTCGCGTTCAATTTTTGCTTCTGCAATGATTCGCTCGTTGTCGGCTTTCAGAGACGCCATTTCTTCCCGGGCTTTCTTTGCTGTGTCGAGCGCATTCTGAATAGAATCTTCTCTGTCCTTCAGCGCTTTCAGAATCGGCTTCCACGCGAATCTTTTCAGAATGAAAAGCACGATGAAGAACGTGAGGCAGAGCCAGAAAATTAATCCGATGGCAGGTTTAATTAATTCCATAGTTCTATAATTTATTTTCTGAAGTTAAAAAACTTCAGAAGATTTATTTTATGAAAAGCACGAGCAGTCCAATCACCATTCCGAAGAAGGCGGTTCCTTCCACGAATGCAATGGTGAGAATCATGTTCGAACGGATGTCGCCCATCAAATCGGGCTGGCGCGCGATGGACTGAAGCGCGTTTCCTCCGATGACTCCGATTCCGATTCCGCCTCCTGCGGCTGCGAGCCCGGCTCCGATGGCGGCTGCACCATAACCGATTCCGATGTTTGCGCCCGATGCTACTGTGTCTAACAAAACTGATAAAAACATAAATGAAAGTTTAAGGTTTAAGGTTTAAAATTGAATATGAAATTTTTTTCGTTATCATTTTTTCTTTTTGAAATTATGCATGCTCTTCGCTATGATGATGGTCTTCTTCGAGCGCCATTCCGAAATAAATGGACGAGAGCAAAGTGAAAACATATGCTTGAATGAAAGCAACTAAAAGTTCAAGCATACTTACAAAAACGCTGAACGCCATAGACAAAATTGAAACTCCCCATCCGAGCCATTGATTGAGTTCGCCAAAAATAAAAATCAAACTGATGAAAGATAAAATCACCATGTGGCCGGCAAGCATGTTGGCGAACAACCGCACCATGAGCACAAACGGCTTGAGAAAAATTCCGAGCACTTCAATGAAAGTGATGAGCGGCAAAACCCAGCCGGGAACTCCGGGCATTGCAAAAATGTGGCGCCAGTAATATTTTTTTGTGTTGAACATCTGAATGATGAAAACAATTACTGCGAGTGTCATGGTGCAGGCAATGTTGCCGGTGAAGTTTGCGCCTCCGGGAAAAATCGGAATCTGCCCGAGCATATTATTTATCAAGATGAAAAAGAAAACCGTGAGCAGAAAGGGAACAAACCTGCGGTAGTGTTTTTCGCCAATGCCCGGCTTGATGACATCGTCAATGATGAAAACAATAATGGGCTCGAGCCAGCTTTGCAAACCTTTTGGCGGAACATTTGGATTGCGTGAATACCTGCGCGCGATGGAAATCATAATTAAAAGCAGAATGGCAACTCCCACAAACATGGAAAGAACATTTTTGGTGATGGATAAATCCCAGATTTTTTTTGTGGCTTCTTCGTTAATGCTTCCATCGTCATTCACGGCAGCAATTTCATGGCCGTTCATTTTATAGCCGTTGTAAATTCCGTTTCCTTCTTCAAAATGCTTGGATGAAAAAACCGAAATACCTTTTTTCTGGGAGTAAATTATTACCGGGAGAAAAATTTTTGTTTCACCCCACAAATGCCATTCGTGCGCATCGGCAATGTGGCCAACAATGAGTTTTCCCGCGTCAAATTTTTCAGAAGATTTTTCGTAAGATGCAAAAATAAAATTGGAGGATAGGATAATTCCTAAAAAAAGAAAAATTATTTTTATTTTACAAGGCATAAATTTCTAAAATCTTTTTAAAGCGCGTGCAAAACTATACATTTAGTTTAATTGACAAAATGATTTTTGCAAGGGAGATAATAACAAAAATCCGCTATGACTTTTTTAATTCTTTCAATAAAACAGTAACTTCAAATAAAGTGAAAACAAAATAATGAATCATGAAACCAATGGTGAAAGAAAGCACTGCGGGTTTATCATAAAAACGATACGCAACAATTACCATTATATATAGGAAAATTCGCAGCGCAGTTGAACCCATGTAAAAGCGGACAAAACCTTGCGGCTTTCCTTGTGATGCGCGAACAGCAAGAAAATGAAAAAGCAAAGTCATTGTGAAAAAAAATAAAAGCAGGAACCAAACATGCGGAATATGATTTTCAACCGGCATAAACCGTATCCAGCAAAAATCAATAAGGGCTATTAAGAGTGAAAAGAAAAAAAGTTTGATAAGAAAAATTTTCATGCCCGCGAAAATACAAATAACGATTAACTTTGGTGAAGATGCAACGTACCATAAATAATTTCATCCGGAGCAGATTTTTTTTGCTTGCCTGCGCTGTGATTAGTTTTGCGCTGGCATTTTTTATTTCCGGGAAAGAAAAAGCAGATTATTCTTCAACGGCAGAACGATTTGAAAAAATTCTGGAACAAAAAGAAACGCACGCAAAAAAAGAGTTGAACGAACTTGGAGAGAAAACAAAAACCTGGTCGTATGAAAAAATTTTCAGCGAAAAGCCGGGCTACTATGAAAATCTTTTTGACAAAGAAGGATTGGAGTTTTTGATTTTTGAAAATGACACGCTGCGTTTCTGGACGGATAACATGGTGGCGGTGGATAATCATCTCTCGCATACTAATTTCAACGAGAAAATTGTAAAACTTCCAAACGGCTGGTTTCACGTAGAAAAAATTTCGTCCGGAAAAAAAGATTTGTTCGCGCTGATTTTGCTGAAGCATCAATACAATTACCAGAATAAATATTTGGTAAATGAATTCCAACAGGATTTTAATTTAAGTTCTGATGTAGAAGTACAAATTGATAAAGAAAAAATCACACAGAATAATCCGAAAAACAGTTTAAGCGGGGATGTTTATGAAGGAGAAAATTATTTATTTACACTGGTTTTTCCTTCGTCAAGCACGGTCAATCCGTTTACTTTTTTTTTCGCTATTATTCTGAATCTTCTTGGATTAATTTTTTCTCTTTGGTTTTTGCAATCAGAAGAAAATTCCCTTGCTGAAAAAATCGGCAAGGGCTGGTCTTTTCTTCTGCTAACGGCTACGCTGATTGTACTTCGTTATCTCTCTATTGAAATTCATTTCCCACAAATTTTTTACGAGACAAAATTATTTTCTCCCGAACTCTATGGCGATGCGGAATATTTCTGGCTCGGCTCGCTGGGAGATTTACTGCTCAACTCCATTTTGATTTTTTATCTTTCGTTTTATTTTTTCAGGGATGTAGAGCTGAGTTTTTACAAATCAAAATTCCTTATTACTTTTTTTCTTTTGTTGATTGTTTTCTTCTTCTCAAGAATCATCAATTATATTTTCTCCAGCTTAATTATTAATTCAAGCATTTCTTTCACCCTTAGCGATTTTTTCAGCCAGAATATTTTTACTTATCTCTCCCTGCTTGTTCTGGGTTTTCTTTTTATTTCCTATTTTCTTCTCCTTGATAAAATTTCTGGCATCATTTCTTCGTTCACTTCTGAAAAAAATAAATTAAATGTTATTATTTTTTCATCTATTATTTTTTTTATTGTAGTTTCTCATTTGCTCGGCACGGTTGATTTAATTCTTGTACTCTGGTCGCCTTTGCTCTTCCTTATTATACTATGGATGAAGCGTAGAAATTTTTCCTACCCTTTTTCTGTAATTGTCATTTTGCTTTTCATCATTTCATTTTTCTCCGCGCATATGGTTCTTAAATTTTCGGAAGAAAAAGAAAATGAGAACCGAAAAAATTTTTCGCAAAAACTTTCTGCTGAGCAGGATCCGCTTGCCGAACATCTTTTTGCCGAAGCAGAAATGAGAATCAGCAGCGATACTTCACTGATCAATATTCTTCGCCATCCCTATCTGAAAGGAAAATCGGAAGCGGTTCTTCCGTTGAGCAAAGCGGAAGAGTTCAAGCGAAAACTTGTTTCAAAATATTTCAGCGGCTACTGGGAAAAATACGAAATCCGCGTTTCGGTTTTTGATACCAGCTGCCTGCCGCTGGTTCAAACTTCGCTGCCAAGCAGGGATAATCTTAGTTTTTTTGAAGAAGAAATTGCTTCGCAGGGAATTTCTACCGAGAGCAAAAATTTATTTTACCTCTCAAATTCTTTCGCACATCTGAGTTACCTAGCGCACCTGCCGCTGGTGCAGAATAAAAATTCTTCTTCACGCATAGCGGATTTGTTCATTGAATTTGATTCGAGAAATGTTTCGGAAGAAACCGGTTTTCCCGAACTCATGCTCGACCGCAAACTCGGCATCACTCCTGATTTGCTCGATTATTCCTATGCAAAATATAAAAACGGAAAACTGATTTCTTATCACGGAAAATTTCCGTACAGTTTGTCTGCAGAAAATTCTTTGCCTGATTCTTCCGGAGAAAATTTTCCGCGTTATAATTTTTTCGAGAAAGATAATTATAGCCATCTTTTATATATGCCTGATGAAAATTCGCTCGTGGTCATCAGCAAAATTAACAGCGGGCGGGTAGCAGTAGCAACAACTTTTTCTTATCTCTTTGCTTTTTTCAGTTTGCTTCTGCTGATTTTATTTTTGCTGCGAATACTTTTCTTCGAAAGAAATTTTCACATCCACTCTTTTCGCAGCCGCATTCAGTATGTGCTTGTCTCAATGGTTTTGTTTTCACTTTTATTTTTCGGAGGGGGAACAACTTATTACATTAAGAAACAATACGAGCGGCAGATGCGGCAGAATGTCCGCGAGAAAATGGAATCATCACTTGTGGAAGGAATGCAGGAACTCGGAGACGAAAAAGAACTCAGCCCGACCAAGTCGGATTTTTTCTCTTACATATTGAAGCGCATGTCAAATATTTTTCTCACGGACATTACGCTGTATAATAAGGAAGGAAATTTAATCGGCTCATCGCAAATGAAAATGTTTGATGAAGGATTAATGTCGCGCAAAATGTGCCCCGAATCATATTACCGCCTTGCGCTGAAACAAAATATTGATTTCATTCACGATGAAAAAATCGGGAACCTGAATTATCTTTCTGCTTACTGCGCGTTCAGAAATGCAAAAGGAGATTTGCTCGGCTACCTGAACATTCCGTATTTCGCCCGGCAGAGTGAACTCGAAAAAGAAATTGCATCGGTGCTCGGGGCGATTATCAATATTTATGTTTTGCTTTTTGTGATTTCGGTGATGCTCGCACTTTTCATTTCGGAATATTTCACCAAGCCGCTCAAACTTATTCAGGAAAAACTTTCGAAAGTGAAACTCGGAAAAACCAGCGAGCCGATTGAATGGAAATCGCAGGATGAAATCGGAAGTTTGGTGAATGAATACAACCGAATGATTGAAGAACTTCAGAGGAGCGCTGAGCTGCTTGCAAAATCGGAAAGGGAATCTGCGTGGCGCGAAATGGCAAAACAAGTAGCGCACGAAATAAAAAATCCGCTCACTCCTATGAAACTTTCCATTCAACATTTGCAGCGCACATGGAAAAACAATGACGATGACAAAGACAAAAAAATTGAGCGCATCACCGAAACGCTGATTGAACAGATTGAAACGCTCTCAACTATTGCCAGCGAGTTTTCCAATTTTGCCAAGATGCCTGTGAGCGTGAGCGAAAAAATAAATCTGAAAAATATTTTAGAAAATTCAATTGCGCTGTTCAAAGATTCCACCGATACTGAATTTACTTTTGAATCTTCGGTAAGCGATGCCATCATTTATGCGGATAAGGAACAAATGCTCCGCGTGTTCAACAATCTTTTGAAAAATGCGCTGCAGGCAATTCCCGAAAATCAGCAGGGGAAAATTGATGTGTTGCTTTCTAAAAAAGAAAATTCTGTCCTTATAAAAATAAAAGACAACGGCACCGGTATTGACGGAGACAAAGCAAATAAAATTTTCACTCCGAACTTCACAACAAAAACAGGAGGAATGGGTTTGGGTTTGGCAATGACAAAAAGCATCATAGAAACCTTCAGCGGAAAAATCTGGTTTGAAACTTCACGCGCAAAGGGAACAACTTTTTTTGTTTCACTGCCTGAGTATAAAGACATCTACTAATTTACCAATCGTTACTAATGTACTAATAACAGCCCGTTTTGTTTTGTATTCATTAGTATATTCGTACTCATTAGTAAATTAGTAGATGAGACCGATACGTGTTCTTGTTGCAAAAGTTGGATTAGACGGCCACGACCGCGGTGCGAAAGTGATTGCATCTTTTCTGCGCGATGCGGGAATGGAAGTGATTTACACCGGCCTTCGCCAAACTGCTGAAATGGTAGTGAACTCCGCCTTGCAGGAAGATGTGGATGTAATCGGCATCAGCATTCTCTCAGGCGCACACATGACAGTTTTTCCAAAAGTTTTTTCCCTGATGAAAGAAAAAAAGTTGAACGATGTGCTTCTCACAGGCGGAGGAATTATTCCCGACAAAGACATGAAAAAATTAAATGAACTTGGAATAGGAAAACTTTTTCCTCCGGGAACAGACACGAAAGAGATTGTGAGTTACATTACGGATTGGGTGAAAGTGAACAGAAAATTTTAATTTTCATTTGATAAATGTTTGGTACCGTTATTAAATCTACGGGCAACTGGTATTCTGTTCTTGCTGATAATGGACAAAAAATAAATTGCCGCATCAAAGGGCGTTTGCGCATTAACGGTTTCAAAAGCACGAATCCCATTGCGGTGGGCGATAAAGTTATTTTTGAAATTGAACCGGATGGAAATGGAAGCATCAGCAAGGTTGAAGAAAGAAAAAACTGCATCATCCGCAAATCAAAAAACCTCAGCAAGCAATCACATATCCTCGCAGCGAATGTTGACCAGGCAATGCTCGTTGTAACACTTGCCATTCCGAAAACTTCTTTCGGTTTCATAGATAGATTTCTTGCCACAGCGGAAGCGTACCGCATTCCTTCCATTTTAATTTTTAACAAAGCAGATGTTTTTGAAAGTGATGAAGTGATGAAAAAAGATTTGGAAGACACAATGAATATCTATGAAAAAATCGGCTATCAGTGTTTCAGCGTTTCCTCATTGGAAATGAAAAAAGAGGCGAAAAAAAAAATTATTTCTCTGCTGCAAGATAAAACCACTTTGCTGAGCGGGCATTCAGGAGTTGGCAAATCCACTTTCATCAATGCGATTGAACCAACGCTGGATTTAAAAACGCAGGAACTTTCGGATGCGCACTTGAAGGGAATGCACACGACCACTTTCACAGAAATGTTTCCGCTTTCGTTTGGCGGATTTATTATTGACACGCCCGGCATAAAAGAATTCAGCGTAATCAATTTTGACAAACATGAAGTGTATCATTTCTTCCCCGAGATTTTCAAAAAAGCGAGTGAGTGCAAATTCAATACTTGTCTTCACATGAGCGAACCCAAATGCGCGGTGATCGAAGCGGTAGAACGCGGAGAAATTGCTCTTTCACGTTATCATTCTTATTTAAGTATTATGAACGGAGAAGAAGTGATTAAAGAATACAATGACTAAGCGTCTAAGAGCGAAAAGTCATAAGTCAAAAGAACAACTTTTGAATTTTGACTTTAAAACTTTTAACCTAACATGAGAGCAGTTATTCAAAGAGTTTCCAAAGCATCAGTTTCTATAGAAGAAAAAATAAAATCTTCAATTGAAAATGGTTTGTTGATTCTTTTAGGAATTGAAGATGCAGATACAAATGAAGATATTGAATGGCTCTCTGCAAAAATTTCCAACCTGAGAATTTTTAATGATGCAAACGTAGTGATGAATTTTTCTGTGAAAGAAATTAACGGAGAAGTTTTGGTTGTTTCGCAATTCACGCTTTATGCTTCCACAAAAAAAGGAAACCGACCTTCTTACATCCGAGCTTCAAAACCTGAAAGAGCAATTCCTCTCTATGAAAAATTTATTCTACAAATGGAAAAAGAAATTGGAAAGAAAATTTTTACAGGAGAATTTGGCTCGAATATGAAAGTTGAATTGCTGAATGACGGTCCGGTAACAATAATCATTGATACAAAAAATCGCGAGTAATCAATTCAATTGTTTTACAAAAAGCATTATCGCAAACCAATATTCATGGTAGCCGGGATTATCTTTCCACAAACAAGACGAGCCGTGTTTTCCTTTTGAAGTGGGCACAAACTGGTTTTTGATTTTTGATTTCACATCGCTGATTAGAGTGGTAACATCCTGCGCTTCCTCTTTCGCGGATGTAACAAAAACAGGAACGGAAAGATTTGCAATGGCGTCTTTCAGTTTCAGTTTCGTTCCGAAATATTCTCCGGGGGAAAATGCCATCACCGCTTTTACTTTTTTATTTGTTGCGGCAATTTTCAGCGCCAGCGATGCGGAATAAGAACTTCCAACGAGAAAAACTTTCTTCCCGCTTTTGTTATATGCATAATCAATCGCTGCAAGAATATCTTTTTCTGCATCCAGATAAGTTGCCGGTTTTTTTTTCTGAACAGCTAGTGCGGCAGTTTCATTTTTCACTCCGTTCACTTCATTGCCCGAGCGCGCATCAACAGCAAGGCAATTATATCCGAGATGACAAAACTTACTGGCGGTCTCTGCATATTCTGCCCGGCTATAACCTGCCTGATGACAAAGAATCATATAAGGAAGGGAATCACTCACCAAATATAAATCAGCGGTAACTACCAAACCGTCCGAAGCGGGGAAAGAAATTTTCTGTGCAGGTTGCGGACTTAATTGAACGAAAGAAAAAAATAGAAATGAAATTATCGCGGGTAAAATTCGAAACATGAATCGAAATTACAAAATGTTTTCAGAGATGGGATTTTACAGCAGAATATACTTCCTCCACCGTAATTGTTTTCATACAAACATTATTATTGCAGGGCGAAAAACGGTGATTGAACACATTCACGCAAGGACTGCACACCAGTTCTTTCCAAATCACATACGTGTTCGGAGAAATTGGTCCAAAGAGTTTTGGCGTTTCCGGTCCGAATAAAATTATGGTGCGAATAGTTGTGAGCGAAGAAAAATGTCCGGGACCGCTGTCATTCGTGACAAGAATGTCAGAAAGCGAATAAAGTGTAAGCAATTCTCTCAGTGTGGTTTTTCCGGCAAATGAAATTGCTTTTTCCGAACCGATTTGTCTGCAGATTTCCTCTGCATCTTTTTGTTCGGATGGCGCTCCTGTAATAATAATTCTCGCGTTGGAATTTTCCGCAAGTATTTTTTTTCCGAGTACAATAAATTTTTCCGATTCCCATTTTCTTAGCGGGAGCAAATCGCTGGCATTTGGATTAAGCAGAATAAGTTTTGCCCCGTCCCTAAAGGGAGAAAATGAATTTTGGATTTTCTCCAGCATTTCTTTTCTCTCTTGTTCCTTGGGAGTGAATATGGGCAGAGAAGTAGAGAAATTGCGTTGAGGAATTTTCATCATTGGAACTTCAGAAGGGTTTTGCAAACTTGCTTCTACAAGCGAGCAATAAAATATAGAGGTGTGCAGGTAAGGATTATACTGAATCCGATGCGTCATCAAATTTCCTCTATAAGGAAGTTCGCTCTTAAATCTGTGAAGTCCTACTCTTGTTCTTGCTCTGGTGAGAAAAGAAAAAATTGCAGAAGCGCGCGAAAAAAATTCCATGTCAATCACCGAATCAATTTTTTCCCTGCGGATTTTTCTGATAGCGAAGAAGGAATCAAAAATAAAACTCAAAAGAGATTTATCACTGAGCGTGATAATGTTTTCCTGCGGAATTATTTCCAGTATGTCGAGTATCGGACGGTTGTTTGCAAACACACAGAAATAAACATTTTCTCTTCCGACAATTTCTGTGGCGCGTTTGATTGCTCCGTATGCAAGCACGGTTGCGCCCTGTTCAATGAATTTCAGGAAAACAATTTTCTTTGGCTTGCTTGCGGTTGAAGGAAAAGAAGTACGGAATAATGTCAGGAAAAAACAAATCGGTTGGCCGAGCCAGAAATCTATTTTGCGAATGGTTTGAGGATTCATTTTTCCTTATGTGAAGCAAACGTCTGAACATCTTTTCCTGAAATGGTTTTATCTCCAAGAATGATGAGGCGCTCCACCACATTGCGGAGTTCACGGATATTGCCTGTCCAGTTTACTTTCTGAAGTTCTTTCAGCGCGTCTTTGGAAAATTGTTTTTGTGGAATTCCTTGTTCATCACAAACCATTTTTGAAAAATGTTCAACAAGGATGGGAATGTCATCTTTTCGCTCATTCAGCGAAGGAACTTTTATAATAATTACACTCAGGCGATGGTATAAATCCTCGCGGAAATTTCCTTTTGAAATTTCTTTCTGCAAATCTTTGTTGGTTGCTGCCAGCACGCGCACATTTACTTTCAGCTCTTTCTCGCTTCCCACACGTGTGATTTTATTTTCCTGCAACGCCCGCAACACTTTTGCCTGCGCAGATAAACTCATGTCGCCAATTTCATCGAGAAAAATTGTTCCGCCTTCAGCCAATTCAAATTTTCCTTTGCGCTGCGCCACTGCGGATGTGAATGCTCCTTTTTCATGACCGAACAATTCGCTTTCGATAAGTTCACTGGGAATTGCCGCGCAGTTCACTTCGATGAAAGGATTATTTGCGCGATTACTTTTTTCATGCACCCATCTTGCAACTAATTCTTTTCCTGTTCCGTTTTCTCCTGTAATCAAAACACGGGCATCGGTGGGTGAAACTTTCTCTATCATTTCTTTTATATGCTCAATGGCGGATGATTCGCCAATCATATCGTAGGTTTTCGAAATTTTTTTCTTGAGGACTTTTACATCCGAAACCAAAGTTGTTTTGTCCATCGCATTGCGGATGGTAACGAGCAGACGATTTAAGTCGAGCGGCTTCGCTATGAAATCAAACGCACCTTTCTTCACGGCTTCCACAGCGGTTTCAATGGTGCCGTGTCCGGAAATCATCACGATGGGCATATCGGGTTTTACTTTTTGAATGCGGTCGAGCGCTTCCATGCCGTCCACTTTCGGCATTTTAATATCGCAGAGAACGATGTCGTAATTTTCTTTTTCCGCCATGGATGCACCTTCGGCTCCATCACCTGCTTCGTCCACTTTGAAATTTTCATATTCCAAAATTTCGCGGAGTGTTTTGCGAATGCTTTTCTCGTCATCAATGACTAAGATTTTCGGCATAGCTTTACGAATTACGAATAGCTGACGAATTTACGAATTGTGCGTTATTAAGAACTTCCCATAAAACTCCTTCCTTCAGCGAATATCTTGAGAGGCGCATTTTTTTCAAAGCAAGTTTTTCAAAAACATAATCCACAAAAATTGCGGAGACCACAATCATATCCACGCGCATTTTCACCAGCCCTTTCATGTGTAATCGTTCTTCAATAGTTGATTTAAGAATGATGTCATAAAGTTTTTTGCAATCATCAAGATTGAAATCGTATTCTGTATTTCCTTTTAACAATCCAATATCATAGTAACGATAGGCAATCATTTCCGCCAGCGAGTCGAATGAACCGGAGGAGCCGATTAATTCCGTTACTGGAAATTTCTTTACGGCTTCAAAAAGCGGCTGAAGATTTTCTTCAAGGTGTTTTTCTATTTTCTTTTTTTCCGGTTCGGTTAACGGGTCAGAAGGATGAAATTTTTCACGAAGGCGGGCTGCTCCAAGCAAAAAACTTTGCTTCCATAAAATTTTGTTTTTATCGGCAATAATAAATTCAGTGCTTCCTCCGCCAATGTCCATGATGAGCGAAGGAGTGTTATCCATTTTCACTGCGGAACGAACTCCGTAATAAATCAGTTCCGCTTCTTTGTCGCCTGAAATTATTTTTATATCTATTCCGGTTTTTTCTTTGGCTGCTTTTATGAAATCATTTCCGTTATTCGCGCTGCGGATAGCGGAAGTTCCGAAAGCAAAAATATTTTCCGCGCCAAATTCTTCAGCTGTCTTTTTATGTTTCTTCAACGCTTTAATTCCGCGCCTGAAAGGTTTCGGTTCAATGTGATTTTTATTTATTCCTCCTTCTCCCAGCTTGACAGGTATTTTGCTTTTATAAAGTTTGCTATATGTTTTATCGGAAAAAATTTCAGCAACAAAAATGTTGAACGTGTTTGTTCCTAAATCAAGAATAGCAATTCGCATGAAAAATAAATTAACCTGAATATCTCAACCATTTCCAAAGTTCTTTGTAAGTAATTTTTTTTCCGTACATCAGAATTCCGGTGCGGTAAATTTTTCCGGCAAGCCAAGTCATGAAAACAAAAGTTGCAAGAAGAATTATCATGGAAAGAAGTAATTCCCATAAGGGAACTCCGAAGGGCAAGCGAGCCATCATTACCACCGGAGAAGTGAACGGAATAATAGAAAACCAAAATGCAACATTGCCATTCGGATTCTGCATGATGAAAATGGAAATAATATATGCAAGCACAAGCGGAAGTGTGACAGGCATCATGAACTGCTGCGTTTCGGTTTCATTATCTACTGCAGCGCCAAATGCCGCGAACATGGCACTGTACAATAAATATCCACCGAGAAAATAAAATAAAAAGCATGAAAGTAAAGTGAGAATAAATTTTTTATCGGTGAGCGCTCCGAGAATCTGCGCCACATCTTCATTCATTTCTTTATTTTCACTTTTTTGAAACTGCGCCATGCCATGCATTCCTTTATAGTCCGGAATTTTTTTCTGCATGACAGGAATTAATTCTTCGGAATATTTTTTCAGGAACGTTGCCTGTCCAACGGAAATAAAAATAAATGAAAGCACAATCCACATGAGGAATTGCGTTAAGCCCACCATTGCCACCCCGATAATTTTTCCCATCATAAGTTGAAATGGTTTGACGGAAGAAATAATCACTTCCACAATGCGGTTCGATTTTTCTTCAATCACTCCGCGCATCACCTGGATTCCATAAAGTAAAACAAAAATATAAATCAGAAGCCCGGATGAAAAACCGATTGCATACATCACCCCCGTATCACTGTTTTCTTCCGCACCGTGCTCGTCAATTTTTATCATGGCAAGGCCAAGATTAAACTTCCGTGCTTGCTCCACTTTTGTTTCGTCAATTCCAAATTGCTTGAGTTGATAGTCATATAAAATATTTTCCATTTGCTTTTTCACAATTTCCTGAAGCAAAATTCCCGGCTGCTTCTTGAAAAAAATCTGCGCGCGCCCGCCTTTGAGAATATCATACTCGCCTTCTTTATAGGGAATGTAAAGAATAACATCGTAAGGCGAATCATAAAATTCTTTTTTTGCTTTCTCGATTGAAATTTCCGGAAAAGTAAAATGGATATCAGAAGTTGATTTCAGTTCTCCGGAAAAAACAGTGGACTCATCAATCACTTCCACAAAATGTTTTTCCGTACCGTTCAGCATTAGTACAATCGCGCCTAAAATAAATCCCGCAAAAAGTACGGGCACAAGAAGCGTCATCACGATGAAGGATTTTTTTCTTACCCGTGAAAGGTATTCGCGCCTGATGATGAGAGAAATTTTGCTCATTGTCAAAATTATATTTTTACAACCGCAGTATTTAACCGTTCGTAATGAATTTGCAAAAGCATGGCGCCATCTACGTTTTCATCTCCGATTTTATGTTCCACACTCAAAATAGGATATTTCAATTCTATGAAGTGTAAAAAATTGCTGACCGTTCCCATGCTCGTAACTTCTTTTCCATAGTTGTTTTTGTATTTAATGTTTGTAATGATGGCATAATCTACATTTTCATGTTTCAAAATTTTCAGAAGCATATCGGGGTCATACACGTAAAGGTTATCGTATTTTTTCCGCAAGCCGTCAATAATATTTTTAATTCCTTTTTCATAGGGAACTTTGTTGGCAACAAGATAATTTATTAATTGCTCGGCATGAATTTTCGGAAATGCATATAAAATATTTGTAACATTTCCCTGTTGTTTGGAATTGGGGCCATATTCTCCGCTGAGAAAAGTTTTTACATAAAAACGATACGATTCATAAAGCCGTTCCAAGCCGGGCTTTCTGAAGATATCTGTTTCAATAACCGTAACGTAAACCGAAGAAGTATCTTTCTGAATTAAATTCAGAACGCTGTCGGCAGAAAGTTTAGGAACAGTATAGATGGGATAAAATTCCCTGCCGGTATATACAAACGACATGTCGGCTTTGCGGCTTGCAACTTTTTTTCCTTCGGGAACATGTTCGGCAGCATACTGACTCATGCGAATAAAATTCGCCCAGCCGGGATGCATGCCGTAAAGCATATCGCCCTGAATATTTTTTTTCAGAATATCTTTTGTAACTCCCACCGCGGTAAATGTTCCTTTAAGAGTTGTAAAAGCAATAACCAGAAGCAGCCCGATGAAAATAAATTGCAACCGTTTCTTCACCTCAAAAATATAATAAAGCCCGCCTAAAATAAAAAGCAGAATATACGGATAGTAAATTGCAATCAACCGCCATTGGTCCCAGATTTTTTGAAGAACAACAAATGTTACCCCGAGCATTGCTCCTATGTAAATTCCGGTGAAAAGCAAATATTTATTTTTTCTTAACGTAAAATAAAATGCAACACAGAAAAGCACATAGGTCAGAATGGTAAGCCATGGTTCAATTCCGTAATTATTTTTTAACCCGGTGAAAATGTACAGATGCCTGGAGAGATATAAGTTTGAGTTGTCAATGAACCTCTGAACAAATCCCGAAAAATCCTCGTTGCCTTCTGAGGGATTGTAAAAATCTTTGCGCATCAGTCCTTCGCTGTCGCCTTTGATTTGAATATCCGAAATATTCCAGATAGTTTTTTCAAGAAAGTTAAATGAAAAATAAAAAACTGCAAAACAGATTCCGGTAAATAAAAAACTTTTCCATTTGCGCTCAATAAGAAAATAAACCGATATGGCTATGACACTCGCCATACCAATATTTTTTGAAAGAAACACAACAGCGAGCCAGAATCCGAGCAGAAGAAATTTTTTATAGTCCTTTTTTATAGAAATGTTTTCCTTTTCTTCTCCTATAAAATTATTGTTGAAGACAATAAAAAATAAAACGGACTGAATCAAAAAGAAAAATGCTTCCGAATAAGTTTGGCTGGCAAAATAAAGCACAAAATAATTTACAGAAGTGATGAACAAAGAATAATAAAACACGAGCGGAGGAATTTTATCTTTCATTCCTTTATTGAAAAGATAAATGAAGCCAAGCAAAAAAAGCAGCGAAAAAGATTTAAGCACCACCAGTTTCATCCCGAAAATCCCAATGATTAAACTTAATACCATCGGATACAGCGGACCCTGATAGCCGGGAAACTGAAAATTATGCAAAAGTTTATATGCTCTTACGATATACGAAGAATCATCTCCGCCATCGCTCACCTTTACATCGAAAAAGAGAATGGAAAAAATTATCATCAGGAAAAAACAAATCCAGAAAAAAATATTTTCTCTCTTTTCAAAAAATTTATTTAGGCGCTCAAACAAGGAAAAGGATTCACCGACTTTTCTCTTCTGAGGATTTTTACCCGGAAGAAGTTTTTTATTTCCTTTATTTCCCATTTAAATAATTTGATACGGCAAATACGGGCGGAAGAACGAATAAAGTTTTTTCAGTTCGCTGATTCCTTCTTCCAGGGAAACTTTGGGCTTGAAACCGAGCGAATTTATTTTATCGTAGTTGATAATGAAATTCCGTTTGTCAAAATCATTTAAATCCGAATCAATAATTTTGAAATCTATCTGTTCCTGAATTTTTTTCGCAAGGTCAAGTTTTGAAAAGTTCAACTCGTTGGAGCCCACGTTGAAAATTTGTGCGGAGAATTTTTCGGGCTTTTCTGTAATCATTAAATAAGCATCTACTGCATCTCTCACATGCAAATACGTTCTGATACTTTTTGAATCAAACAAAACCAAACTGCGTTCGGTCACCGCTTTGTAAACAAAATCATTCACCAAAAGGTCTGCGCGCATTTTGCGGCTCACGCCAAACAAAGTTGCAAAGCGAAACGAAACCGAATTCGGATGTTGCATGCAGATTCTTTCCGCTTCAAGTTTTGTAATTCCATACAAACTCACAGGCGCAACCGGACTGTTTTCGTGCATCACTTCGCCCGATGAACCGTAAAATGAAGTGGTGGATGCATTCACGAGCACTTGGTTTTTTGACAAATAGGAAACCAGTTTTTTCGTGCTGTCCACATTGATGATTTGCGCGGAGTGCGGATTGGCTTCGCAGGCGGGATAGCCGCTGATGCCGGCAAGATGATAAATCATATCGTACTTGCTCACATCTGTTTTTTCCAAGTTGCGGATGTCCTTGCGGATAAGCGTGCAGTTTTTTTCGCCCACAAATCCGAGCACAGAATCGTGGCCGTACATAAAATTATCCAGCACGGTTACTTTATGTCCGCGCTTGAGCAATTCTTCCAGCAGAATCACTCCTTTGTATCCCGCTCCACCGGTGATTAAAATATTCAGCATACTATTTTATTTTTCTTTTTGCGGAATGAAGAAATCTTTTTTGCTTTCAAAGCATAACTTAATGTTAGCAAAAAGAATTTTGATTCCGTCAATAAAAGCATTTACTCTTGAAACATCTGCAATTCTTTTTCTTTCATAGCAGGCAACTTCGGCAATTTTGAAACCGGCTTTGTGCGCCTTCACCGGAATTTCTATGCAAAGCGAAAAATCATTGCAGCGAAAAACCAAACTGTTGAGCATCGTTTTTTTCATGGCGCAGAAAAGATACAACGAATCGCTCATTTTTGTTCCGTGCAAAAGATTGGTAAGCCAGGTGAACCCTTTATTTCCTATGTAGCGGATGAACGTATCGTCTTCTGAACCCGCGCCCAGAAGATAACGCGAGCCCAAAACCAAATCATATCCTTCTTTCATTTTCTCCAGCAGTTTCGGAATTTCTTCCGGGTTGGGAGAACCATCGGCATCCATGGAAATAATTACATCGCCCGAAGCATTTTTGAAACCGTGAATCATTGCATCGCCATAACCTTTCCCCGGCTGCGTGATTACACGGCAGCCAAGCGATTTCGCAACCTCAATTGTTTTGTCTGTAGAATGTCCGTCCACCACCAGAATTTCCTGCACGAAATTTTTCGGAATCATTGCAATCACCGAAGGAAGCGAGCCCTCTTCGTTGCGCGCTGGTATTTGAACGGTCACTTTCATTTTGGAATCTGAAAAAATTCTTTGATGCTTTTGCAGACGATTTCAATATTTTCTTCCGTGAGCGAAAAGGACGAAGGTAACCACAAAACTCTGCGCGAGATTTTTTCTGAAGCAGGAAACTTTCCCCTGATTTTTACCAGCGGAGATTTTTTATAAGCCGGTTGCGTGTGCAGTGCCGGATAAACCGGGCGGGAAATAATGGCGTTGCTGTGAAGATGTTTCATCAGTTTGTCCCGCTGCGGAACCATGATATCAATAAACCAGGGAGAAACGGAAGATAAATCCGTTTCAAAAAATTCCACCTGCGGAATATCTGCCAGAAGATTTTTGTACTGCGCATAAATTCTTTTCTTGAACGCCATCCGCTCCGGAAGTTTTTTGAATTGTTCAATCCCAAACACCGCCTGCAAATCGGTGAACTTAAAATTCCATCCAATCACTTTGTAAAAATCTTCTCCGCCTTTTCTCCTTCCAAAATCTTTCAGCAGTTTTATTTTTTTATAGAGCGAAGGATTATCGGTAATCAGAAATCCTCCCTGCCCGGTAGTAATTATTTTCGGCATGCTCAGCGAAAAACTCCCGATTGTTCCGATAGTTCCCAGATGTTTTCCATTGTAAAACGAACCGAGCGACTGTGCCGCGTCTTCAAACAAATAAATTTTTTTCACGCGGCAAAGTTTTTTCAGTTCCTCCAGTTTTCCTGCTCTCCCGTTAAATGAAACATGAATGACTGCTTTGGTTTTTTTTGTAATTGCTTTCTCTACCTGCTCCACATCGAGGCATAAATTTTTTTCGTCAATGTCGGCAAAAACAGGAGTTGCGCCTGCGAGAACAACTGCATTGGGAGTTGCAGCCATTGTTAAATCGGGAACAATCACTTCATCTCCATGACCAATGCCAACTGCTTTGAGCATCACAAAAAGCGAAACAGTTCCGTTGGCAATGGCAGCGCAGTATTTTGCTCCGGTAAAAGCGCACATCATTTCTTCCAGTTCGCGCGTCTTGCGGAATTCTGTGAGCCACGCACCAGAATTCAAATACGAATTCACTGCGTCAATTTCTTCGCGGCTGTACGATGGTTCGTATTGATTGATTTGTTGCCCCATCCCTAAAGGGAGAATTTATTTTTTATTTGCTTCAACATTTAAACTGATGAGTATTCCGTTTTCTTTATCCATATGCGGAATGTATGCCTGTGAGTGGTCATCGAATTTAGTATGTGGTTCGGTGGTTTTCCAGTCATATCTTCTCACATTTGTGAAACCGTTTTTCTCCAATAAATTTTTCAACGAATCAAAATCATAAACGGTTTTGTGATACACATATTTATTTTTCCCTTTCACTTTCCATTTTCCGTAGAGCGGACCTTTGACTAAATTGAGGTCTTTATACTTTTCGTAAACATTTGCCAGCGCTTCAAAATCGGGAACGGCAAGACGGAGCGTTCCGCCTTTTTTCAAAACGCGCTTCCATTCTTTCAAAACTTTTGGCGCTTCCTCGCGGTCAAAATATTCAAACACATGGCTGGCATAAATTAAATCTGCAGAATTATTTTTGAAAGGTGAAAGGTCATCTGCTTTTCTTTTGTAATGAATATGCTTGAAATCTGCAAGGTCAACATTCACAAATCCCGGAATATTTCTTTTTCCGCAGCCGAGATGTAACCACAGTTGGGAGTTTGTCATTCAGAATTTGTCTTTATCTTTTTCTACACTTACGAAAGGACCATTCTTCACTTCCAGAACTTTTGTATTGTCTTCCAGAATTTCATAGCCGTGGCCGCCTTCGGCAAACACAGCATAATCGCCAGCGCTCAAAATAATTTCTTTCACAAATTTTCTGTCGTTATCGTAAATGAACGCTTTCAGTTTTCCCTGCTTCACATAAACTGTTTCATATGTTTTCAAAGCCGTGCGCGGATGTTCTTTGTGAATATGCGCGGCAAGAATTTTTCCTTTGTTGTATCCCCACGTTCCCGCCTGCACAAAAAAAGAATCAGGGGTGATGAAGTTCAGCCCATCGGTCCATTCATTATCCCTGCACACAAGCACCAGCAAATGACCCCCGCTTTCAATTTTTTCCATAGGAATTTTTAAGGCGACAAAAATAGAAAATAAGCAGACATGTCTTCTCCTGCAAGTTTGAATTTCTTTATGGTTTATAATGTTTTACATTTGCTTGAAATATTATGAAATAATTTTCGTTACACCTCTCAAAAAATAAAAATGGCTTTCAAACTTCCTTCCGTCTCCGCGCTGATAAAAGGCGCGCTCGACACAGCAAAAAGATTTCCTCTTCCGCCTCTTTCGGCAATTGTGGCAAGCGGAATTTCAATTTACATAATTGACTTAGGTTGGGAAAGAGAAAAAAAATATGAATACCTCTGGAAAATCGTGATGTGCTGCTGGCTCGGGCTCACGATGTTTTTTTCCATGTGCATGATTTCCGAAAGAAGAAATCACAGCACCGCGCAAAAATATTTAGCACAGTTTTTCGGAATTATTATTTTGGTTGGATATTATTTTCTCCTTCCCGAATTCAGAAGAATGACAATTACAGACGGAACACGCTATGCGCTTTTTTCCACCGGCTTACATTTGCTGGTTGCATTTTCTCCGTTCATCGCGAGAGGCGAGGTAAATGGTTTCTGGCAGTTCAACAAAACTTTGTTTCTTCGTTTCCTGCTTTCTATTTTATATTCGGGAGTTCTTTATCTCGGTCTTTCGCTTGCGCTTGCTGCTATTGACCATTTGTTTGGCGCAGATATAAAATGGGAACGCTACATGCAGTTGTGGTATTTCCTCGCTGGAATTTTCAACACGTGGTTTTTTCTCGCGGGCGTTCCGAAAAATTTAGACGAACTCGAAACCGTAACCGATTATCCGAAGGGATTAAAAATTTTCACGCAGTTTGTTTTACTTCCGCTTGTCACCATTTACCTTATTATACTTTACGCTTACGGAATAAAAATTATTATTCAATGGGAACTTCCCAAAGGCTGGGTTTCGTGGTTAGTGAATGCGTTTTCCGTTTTTGGAATTTTATCTCTGCTGCTCATCTGGCCGATAAGAAATGATGAAGAAAACAAATGGATAAAAAACTTTTCACGCTGGTTTTACCGCGCGCTCTTTCCGCTGATTATTTTGTTAGGCGTGGCAATCGGAAAAAGAGTTTTGCAATATGGAATTACCGAGAACCGTTATTTTGTTTTGATTGTTGCGCTCTGGCTCACCGGCATTGCCATTTATTTTCTTTTCAGCGAACGGAAAAACATAAAAGTAATTCCGGTTACGCTTTTTATTATTGCGTTTCTTTCTTCGTTCGGGCCGTGGAGCGCGTTCAGCATTTCGGAAAAATCACAGGTGAGAAGATTGGAAAAACTTTTGACGCAAGAAAAAATTCTGGTGGACGGAAAAATTAAAAAAGCAACTGATACTATTCCTGAAAAAAGCGGAAGGCAGATTGCTTCCATCATTCATTATCTTGACGAACATCATCATTTCGAATCCATCAAACCCTGGTTCAAAGAAAATATGGATACCGTTCTTGCTTCGAAAGATTCAAACGAATATGTGTATGAATCGGGAAAAATTCTCGCGCTGATGGGCGTGGACGACAATTATTATTACGGCTACCGCGAAGACCGCGATGATGAAGACACGGTTACGATGAAAAACTTTTATTACTACGCACAGAATAATTACCAGGAGGCAATTCCGGTTGCGGGATTCGATTACTCGTGCAACTTCAACCAGTATTTTTACGACAACGATTCTTATTACAACACTTACTATTATAATATTCATTTCGGAAAGGACTCGGGCGCAATAAAATTTTCTTCTGAGCGGAAAGATTTTTATTTCACGAAGAACGGAAAGGAAATTCTTCGCTTCGATTTAAAAGATTTCGTGAAGAAGATTTCTGACTATAACAAGGAACATAAAAAATACCAGTATGACCAGTACATTCCGCGCGATAGGATGCTGTTTGAAGCGCAAAATGATTCGGTGAGAATGAGAATGTATATCACAAGCATTAACGGTACAAAATCAAAAAACGAAATGAAGATTTCAGATATCAGCGGAATGATGTTATTGAAAGTTGGAAAATAAAATGGAAGCATTGAACAAAATAGATAAAGAGAAGATTTTATTTCTCGATATTGAAACCGCCCCGCAGCATCCGGACTATGAATCGGCACCCGACTCACATAAGAAACTCTGGGACGGCAAAGCGAAATATTTCCTCGAAGAAAATCAAACTTCCACCGATGTTTACAAACGCGCAGGCATTTACGCGGAATTCGGAAAAGTGGTTTGCATTACAGTGGGAATGTTCAGCGGGAAAAATTTCCGGCTGAAATCTTTTCACGGAGATGATGAAAAAACAATGCTCGAAGAATTTTCTGCGCTGCTGAACACGCATTACAATACAGAAAAACACTTCCTCTGCGCGCATAACGGAAAAGAATTTGATTTCCCTTTTCTCGCCCGCAGGATTTTAGTGAATGGAATGCGCATTCCTAAAATCCTCGACAACGCGGGGAAAAAACCATGGGAAGTAAGGTATCTCGACACGCTCGAACTCTGGAAGTTTGGCGATTATAAAAGTTTCACTTCGCTGAACCTGCTGGCAGAAATCTTCGGCATTCCCTCTCCCAAAGGCGATATGGACGGAAGCATGATGTATAAAGTTTACTGGGAAGACAAGGACTGGGAGCGCATTGTAAAATACAACCAGCGCGATGTGCTCACCGTGGCGCAGGTGTATTTGAAATTTAAAGGTGAGAAGTTGATCGAAGAGAAAGATGTTGTGATTGTGTAAATGAAAATTAATCAGCTAATATTATTTTTCTTCTTGTTATTATTTGCATGTAATACTATATTTGCTCAGCAGCAAGATTCTACTTTATTCAATAGTCGATTTAGAATTGTTATTAATCCTTTGCTAATGGTATCGCAATTAGAGTTAGGCGCATTAGTTGAATATCGTTTTGGGTCAAAAAAATCAGTGGAGGTAGGAGGCGGAGTGCATCCTGAAGGATATACAATTAGAACAGGATTGAAATTTTATTTAAAACATGGTTACTATTTTGAGTCGGTATTTTTTTACAGACATATGATTCTACATCACGAGAAAGATTTATGGGATTATACTAATAAAGATACTGCGCAAGGACATCTTGATCCTGGCATCATTCTTACTATTTCTGATGGGGATGGCGATGGTTTTCTTTCAGTAACGGCACATGATAACAAACAAGTTCTTGCAACTGAATTCCTCGTTGGACGGGAACTACATAATAAAAAAAACTTGATTAATATATATGTTGGGATTGGTTATAGATATAAATATAGGGTATTAGAAGAAATAAAAGAAAGAACTAATTCTTCTTTATTTAATTCTTTTTTTTCTTATGGTAATAATCCAACTCCTTATACTCCTTTTCATACTCCGCCTAATACTAAATATATACTATATGATTATCTACCAAGTTTGCAAGCAGGAATACAAATAAGTATTTCTTGTAAACACAAAAAGACAATACCAAAATAATAATGTCAATCATTTTCGCCTACATCACGTGTAAAAACAAATCCGAAGCAAAAAAAATCGGAAGCGCGTTAGTAAAAGAGCGTTTATGCGCCTGCGTGAATATTTTTCAGGAGATGAATTCCATCTATTGGTGGAAGGGAAAAATAGAAGAAGCAAACGAAGCGGTGCTCATTGCCAAGACAACAAAAACTTTATTCAAAAAACTTTCAACAAGAGTGAAAGAACTTCATAGTTACGAATGCCCGTGCATTCTGGAGATTGAAATTACCGATGGGAATAAAGAATATGTGAAGTGGCTGTTTTCAAATACCAAATCACAAAAAACAAATTCCAACAGGACTTACGCAGAAGTTTAGTGAGTATTGTCATTTCGACCAGAGGGAGAAATCTCCTATGTTTGGCACAAAGGAGATTCCTCGCTTCGCTCGGAATGACACCGTTTTGCGTAAGTCAAATTTCAAATCTGAAAATCCAAATTCAAAACGTTTGGAATTTCGAATTTGAAGTTTGGAGATTATTTGTTATTTGGAATTTGTATTTTGGAATTTTCCCTATTGTTTATCGCCAGCAACCCGAACGACAGAAGCCCGAACAACAGCACCACCACCGTTTGCGCCAGCCACACCACCCATCCGAAGGCAACTCCCATAGCAGTAGAGTATCCCCAGAAAAGCATTATCTGCAAAACAATCCACTGGTAAGCGCCAATTCCTCCGGGCGTGGCAATCACGCCTAAACTTCCGAAGGTCATAATCAAAAGCGAATCGCCCAGCGTAAGCGATTTGGTTTCGCTGAAAGCAAACACGCACACATATACCGTGAGCAGGTACATAAACCAGATGAATGCCGAATGGAAAATAAACAGCAGCGGGTTTTTTACCAGCGCCACCGAGCGGATTCCATCGAGAAAACCCAGCAGCAGCCCGCGTATTTTTTGCGCGAGGGGGTTTTGAAGAATCTTTTTCCGGAAAAGAAAAAGTAAGAAGAGAAGAAGAAGAACCCCGCCCGTTAAAACGAGCAGTAGAATTTTATTTTCAAGAAGCGAATGCAGTTTCAGTTTCAGCGGAGAAAAAATATTCTGAGAAATGTAATCGTGCATGCGCTCATAGCCCACCCAGATGCTGATGCCGAAAAGAATGACCAGCGAAATCAAATCAACCACCCGTTCTGAAATTACGGTGCCGAACGATTGCGTGAGCGGAATTTTTTCGTAGCGTTTCAAAATTCCGCAGCGCAGCACTTCTCCGAGCCGCGGCAGCGCCAGGTTGCCCATGTAGCCAATCATCACCGCATAAAAAGTGGTGCTGAGTTTCGGAGAGAGATTCAAAGGCGCCAGCAGCATTTTCCACCGCATGGCGCGGCTGATGTGCGATACAATTCCAATCAGCATGGCAAGCGCAATCCAGAAATAATTGGCTTCTGCAAGCGATTTTTTGATTTGCGTTTTGTCTTCTTCCGTAAGGTCTTTCACCGCCAGCCAAATCAGAAGAATGCCGAGCGAAAGGAAAACGAGAAACTTAATGGCGGTGAGGAGGTATTTTTTCAAAAGAAATATCAGTTTATTGTTTTTAGTTAAAGGTTTTAGTTCTGTGGTTGATGGTTAGGGTCAAAACTATAACTAAAACCAAAAACCATTTAACCATAACTAAAAACTAATGAACTATAAACTGTTATTTTATTTTGTTGGATTGATTCGGATAAACCAAACTCGGTTTGAATTTTTTTGCTTCTTCAAAATCCATGGCGGCATAGCCGAGCACAATCACTTCATCACCTATGGCAAACTTCAAAGCAGCCGGACCATTCATGCAAATGATTCCCGAACCTCTTGCGCCTTTGATTACATAGGTAATGATTCGCTCCCCGTTGCGGTAATTCAGCACGTGTACCTGCTCGTTGACAGTCAGGTTGGCGGCATCCATCAAATCTTCGTCAATGGTAATGCTTCCCACGTAATTCAAATCGGCTTCGGTAACGCGCGCGCGGTGAATTTTTGATTTCAGAATTTGTATTTCCATAAAAATTAGTGGCGCGAAGGTAAATAAATAAACCCTGTGCGATACTGGTTCCCATTAATATGCAGAAACACCCGAAAAATGATGATAGGTAAGCGAGTGAAGTATGGAGTAATCTGACTTTACTCCATACCAAAGCGAGTGATGTATGACGATAAGCCCCTGAAGTATGACGGTAAATGGGTGAAGTATGGAGGTAAGCGAGTGATGTACATCGGTAAGCGGCTGAAGTATGGAGGTAAGCGAGTGATGTACATCGGTAAGCGGCTGAAGTATGGAGATAAGCCCCTGATGTATGACGATAAGCCGGTGAAGTACATCGGTAAGCCGGTGAAGTATATCGGTAACCCGGTGAACGATGACGGTAACTCAGCGAACGGTTACGAAAAAGCCCTGCCCGCCCTGCCTGTCCGGCAGGCAGGCATCGTTTTTTTTGTTTAGCCTGTCCGGCAGGCAGGCATCGTTTGTTTTGTTTCGTGATGACAGGCAGGGCTGCTCCATGACGGTCAAACAGCAGGCGGCAGCGGATGCGGATTGGGCGATGGCGATGGAGGGTTTACGCCCGTTCTTGAAATGAAAGACACCACCGTGCTCCAGTTGCTCTGCCCGCGGGCGTTCATTACCGAAATACGAATGAACACTTCCTGCCCGCTGGAATCTTTCAGCAAAAACTTTTCTTCCGCTTCTAAAAACTTCAACATTTCGCAAAGCCGATTTGTTTCAGTATAAAGAGAGGGAAAGAGGGAGAGTTTTCAGAAAGGAATATTATCAATCAACCGCACACTTCCCATTTTAACCGCAATGCATGCCTGCAATCCTTCCGGAGCCGACAGGCGCGCATGGTGAAATTCTTCGTTTGATAAAGGGTGAAGCGTTCCGGCATTTACAACTTCAAAGTATTCTAATTTCATAAAGCGGCTGGAGTTGATTTGGTCTTCCACCCATGTTCGTATTTGCACAAGCGTGCCCCCGGTGGCTTTTGTTCCCAGCAATGTTTTATAAATGAGCGGAGCATTTTTTCTTTCTTCAGGCGTCAACACCCTGTTGCGCGAACTAATGGCAAGCCCGTCTTCTTCGCGAACGGTGGGGCAGCCGGTTATTTCAACAGGAATCTTCAGCATTTTCACCATGTGTTTTATAATTGCTAACTGCTGAAAATCTTTTTCTCCGAAATACGCCTTGCGCGGCTGAATAATACCGAAGAGTTTTTTCACTGCCGTGCAAACCCCCTGAAAATGCCCCGGGCGGTGAGCGCCTTCCATGAATAAATCAAGCCCGCCCAAATCAAAAAAAGATTCCGGATGTTCCGAAGGCAGCATTGGATTTTTGCCATACATCTCTTCCACCGAAGGAGCAAAAAGCATGTTGCATCCGGCCGCTTTCAACTTCTCACTATCCGTTTCAAGGGTGCGCGGATAGTTTTCAAGATCTTTTTTATCGTTGAACTGAAGCGGGTTTACAAAAATGCTTGCCACAGCAATATCATTTTCTTTTTTGCATCTTTCCAGAAGTGAAATATGTCCCTGGTGCAAAGCCCCCATGGTGGGCACAAAGCCAATAGTTTTTTCCTCTTTTCTGCGGAAATTCAAATAATTTTTAGTATCTTGTATGGTTGTACAAACATTCATAAGAAATTTTCAATGCGCGCCAAAACTACTTTAAATATTTGTTCAGTTGTAAAAATTTTATTAGTATCTTTGGGCTCGTTTTAATGAAAACCTATCCTCTTAAAAAAATCTTATCAACTAAATATATCCTATGAAAAAAGCCAGAATGTTATTCGTGTCGCAGGAGATTACTCCTTACGTAGAAGAAAGTCAGGCAAGCATTATCAGCCGCCAACTCCCGCAGGGAATCCTGGAAGCAGGAAAAGAAATACGCACCTTCATGCCGCGCTACGGAATTATCAATGAGCGCAGGCATCAGTTGCACGAAGTAATCCGCCTCTCGGGCATGAATCTTATCATAAATGATTTTGACCATCCGCTCATTATCAAGGTGGCTTCCATTCCTGCTGCGCGCATGCAGGTTTATTTTATTGACAACGAAGATTATTTCAGCCGCAAGGCAATGGTAACCGATAAGAACGGAAGCATTTTCCCCGATACCGATGAACGTATTATTTTTTTCTGCCGCGGAGTGATTGAGACCTCGCGCAAACTCGGATGGGCTCCGCACATTGTGCACTGCTCCGGCTGGATGACTTCGCTGGTGCCCATGTATCTGAAAAAATCATTTGCCGATGACCCGCTCTTTGCAGAAACAAGAATTGTATATTCTATCTTTGATGATGAATTCAAAGGAACATTGAATAAGGAATTAGCCGGCAAAGCATTCTTCGAAGGAATCGGCAAAGAAGATGTGAAGCATTTGAAAGTCCCCAATTATTCCGCCTTGATTAAAACTGCCATTGATTTTTCCGATGCTATAATTAAAGTGGTGGACAAAGCCAATCCGGAAATTGAAAAATACCTGAAGAAGTGCGGTAAGCCCGTGCTCGAACATCCGGGAGAGGACTATATTGATATGTATAACGATTTTTACGATGCAGTTCTGGAAGAGGAACCTGCTATGGCTTGAAAGAGCCATTCATCAAATAAATAAATATTCGTAACGTTGTCCCCCGATAAATTTTATCGGGGGATATTTTTTTATGGGAACATTCAGTAAATGCATTTTCTTTTTTCTTCTGCTCGGATTTATTTCCTGCAAAAAGAAAACTCCCGAAGATATCGGGCTTCCGCTTCTTCCCAGCGGAGATTTGCTGAACGCGCAGTTTACCGATACCGCAACTCTTATTGCGCATACCGTGAAAGACGATTCGCTCAATACAACAAATCTTTCGACTGTTCTTTTGGGAAACATGAATGACCCTGTATTCAGTATAACAAAAGCATCACTGCTTTCACAGTTTTCTCTCTCCGCCACCAGTCCTGATTTCGGAACAAACCCGCAACTGGATTCAGCGGTTCTATCATTGGTTTATGTTGTGTCTGGAACAGCCATTCAGCATTACGGAAACCTGACTGCACAGAAATTTGATGTGTATGAATTATCGCAAACACTCAGCAGCAACACGGATTATTATTCCAATGTTTCGGTGCAGAATTATTTTTATTCCACCCAGATAATCGGCAGCGCTGTCATTGCTCCGGCAGTGAACGCAGATTCTGTTTCCGTTGACACGCTGAAGTTTCCCGCTCACCTGAGAATAAAACTCAGCAAGGGAATGTTTCAGCATTTCCTGGATGACCCATCGTATACTTCTGCTTACAACAGCAACACAAATTTTCAAACTGCGTTCAAAGGAATTTACCTGCTCTCCTCTACCCTGCCCGCTTCAAACCAGGGAGCTATTTTATATCTGAGCCCTTCCGATAATTTTTCACGCCTCACGCTTTACTATCATAATGATTCTGCCGATTCGCTCTACTATTATTTCGGAATGAAATCAGAGTGCGCGCGCTTTTCGCATTTCGAACATGATTATTCAGGCACAACAGATATTCAGCAGCAGTTAAATTCTTCCGCTTCCGTTCAGGAAGACAAAGTTTTTGTTCAGCCGATGGCGGGAGTGCGCGCAAAAATTTCCATGCCTTACATTATGGATTTCTTCAGGAATAAAAAAGTTGCCGTCAATAAAGCTGAGTTGATTTTGCCGGTTGAACCTTCATTGATTGATACCGTTTATCCTACGGTTTCAAAGTTAGTGGCAACAATTGCCGACAGCGCAAAAGGTCCCATTATCATGCCCGATTATTTTGAAGGCGCCACTTATTTCGGAGGCGATTACGATGCAACAAATAAAGTTTACAAGTTTAATATTGCGCGCTACATTCAGCAGGTGCTGAACGGCACCCGAAAAAATCAGGGGCTTTATCTTCTTGCCAATGCCCGCCCCACCACTGCCAACCGGATTGTGCTTTTGGGAGGAAACAAAGCGCTGGCGAATAAAATGCGCCTGAAAATTACGTATACGCCTTTGCAATAAGTGATGGTATAATTTCTGATGTATCAGAAGTAACCATAATTTTCTTTTCATGAAAAAATCAGTTGCTCTTTCCATAATTTTTTCCTGCATCTTTATCAGCGCTTTTGCCGATAATGTTCTTTCCCTCACCAATCCGAAAACAAATCAATCGGATATTTTCCGCAAGGGTTCGTATGTTGTGTTCGGAATAAAAGCGGATAAATCGGTTCACGAAGGTTTCATACGGGAAATTACAGATTCATCTTTGGTGTTTGACAACTCGCAGGTTTCGCTTTCGCAAATTGACATACTTGCCGGAAATACGCGCGAGCGGATACGCGCAGAAAAAACAGCCGAGACAGTAGCCGCTGTGCTGATTGTGGGAGGAATTACTGCGCTGTGCGTGGCATCGGCATTTACGTTTCAGCCGAACTATCATTTTCATCATCACGCAGACTTTTATCCGCATGTGTGGATAAATTTAGGATACGCAATTAACTGGAATACGCTGCCCGTTGACCGCTCCGTGCATCTGAGAAATTACGGCAACTGGTCTGCTGCCATTGTAAAAGAAGAACTGCCTGAAACAAAAAGTGAAAAAGATTCTCCTAAACCTGAAAAGCAAAAGAAAAAGAAAAACAAAACAGGAGACGAAGTATACGGAAATTAATTATTCCACAGCGTTTTCTTTTGCTGTAATCGCGTCAACAATTTTTTTCTGAGCATCCAGTTCGCCTTTCTTTTTTTCCTGGTCCGTTTTATTTTTCGCCAAATCATCCTGCGCTTCTTTAATGCGCTTGTTGTAGTCCTCAATCTTCGCTTTATAATCCTCAACATTTGAATTCAGTTTTTTCTGCTGCTTTTCCAAGTCATGCTGGTCGTCTTCGAGCGAGTTAAAAATCTTTTCTGCTGCTTTACGTTTGCCGGCAATTGCATCTTTGGTGGTTTTGACAGCAAAATCATTTACAATTTTTTTTGCTTCGTTGAATTTATCTTTGCTGGCGGAAGAACTCAGAAATGCTCCGCCCAAATCAAACGCAACGGTAAGTTTTGTTTCATCGTCTTTCACTTTTTCCGCTTTCGCATACACATCAATTGTGTTGTTGCCGTTGATTTCAGAAATCACCGCGTTATCGGCAAACACCTCGTCTTTCATAGATACTTTTGCGCGATAATCCTTCATCAGCGATTTCCATTTGCTTTCCACGTCATCGGGCGCAGCATCGTACACACTCACCACAAAAGCCGGATTTTTTCCTCCGCCAATTCGTTCGGTTGATTCCGTGACTTTAATATTTATTTTCTGTGCGGAAGCGGCAGTAATTGCACCGATTAAAAAAGTGATTGCACCGGCTAAAAAAATATTTTTCATGATGATTGAATTTAATTGCCAAAGATAAAATTTCATTTGAGATTTCAAAGAACAAATTCAATGCCTGAATAAAGTTTATTTTTGAGCATGGTTTTTATTGATACGCATACCCATCTCTTCGCTGAAGAATTTAATGCTGACCGAACGGAAATGATTCAGCGCGCAATTTCTGCGGGCGTACAAAAAATGTTTCTGCCTAATATTGATGCGTCTTCCCTTGCTTCCCTGCTGAAACTGAAAGAGCAGTTTCCAGAAAATTGTTTTGCCATGATGGGTTTGCATCCGGGTTCGGTGAAGGAAAATTATCCGGAGGAATTAAAAATTGTAGAAGATTGGCTGAGCAAAAGAAAATTTATTGCGGTCGGAGAAATCGGGATGGATTATTACTGGGATAAAACTTTTATTCCCCAGCAGAAAGATGCTTTCTCACAACAAATTGACCGGGCTAAAAAACTGAATCTCCCGATTGTAATTCACCAGCGTGAATGTTTTGACGATGCGTTTGAAATTGTTCAATCGAAAAATGACAAAACTCTGCGCGGAATTTTTCATTGCTTCACCGGCACGTTGGAAGAAGCAAATAAAATTATTTCGCTTGGAAATTTTAAAATGGGAATAGGCGGAGTTATCACCTATAAAAAATCAACTTTGCCGGAGGTGCTGAGGCAAATTGATTTGAAACATATCGTTCTCGAAACCGATTCGCCCTATCTTGCTCCTGCGCCTTATCGCGGAAAAAGAAATGAAAGTTCCTATTTACCTATTATTGCCAATAAAATTGCGGAGATAAAAGAAATTTCTTTGGAAGAAGTTGCAGCAGTTACAACAAAAAATGCAGAAGAAATATTCAGCCGCTAATTTCACGAATTGATACAAATAACCCGAATGAGAAAAAAAAATAAAAATAAAAAAGTCCATCAACCATCAACCATCAACCATCAACCATCGTATCGGTGGGCTTACATTTTTCTTTTCCTTCTCGCCTGCGGGCTTTACATCAACACGCTCAATCATGAATTTGCTTTTGACGACTCGGTTGTCATCACCGGAAATAAATATACCAAGGAAGGTTTCGCAGGAATAAAAACGCTCGCCACCAAAGATTTGTTCTATGGAATTTACGGCAACGCGCTTGACCTGGAAGGCGGGCGGTGGAGGCCTTTAACTTTAATCATGTTCGCCATCGAATATCATTTCTTTGGCGACAATGCACATCCGTATCACTTCATAAATATTCTTCTCTATGGAATTACTGCAATGGTTTTATTTATGACGCTCGGAGAAATTTTCCCGAAGAATAAATTACTTGCTTTTCTTGCCACACTTTTATTTATCGCTCATCCCATCCACACGGAAGTTGTGGCAAACATCAAGAGCCGGGATGAAATTGTTTCGTTTCTTTTTCTTTGCCTGACACTTTTTTTTCTTTTTCGTTACGCACGCATCTCTCCCCCTAACGGGGGGAGCAGGAGGGGGGCTCTTATTTTCTACGGAGCGCTTTGCTATTTCACCGCACTTCTTTCAAAAGAAAACGGAATCACTTTCATCGCCATTATTCCGCTGGCGCTGTTTTGCTTTGCAGGAAAAAATAGTAAGCAAAGTTTACTGCTCTCCATTCCATTTTTTATTACAGCAGGAATTTATCTTGCTCTGCGAACTCATTTTGTCGGCATGATTGGCGACCGCGTGAGCAATGATTTAACCGATAACCCTTTCATGAAAGTAAATTTTCCTGCTCTGCCCATGCAAATTCCTTTCCCGGAAAAGTTCGCCACCGTTTGCTGGATTCTTCTGAAGTATCTCCTGCTCCTGATTTTTCCTCATCCGCTCACTTCCGATTATGCGTTCAATGAAATTCCCGCTATCAGTTTATCAAACCCGAAAGCAATCATTTCCATTTTAATTTATGCCGGATTATTTTTTTACGCAGTGAAAATTTTAATTGCAAAGTTTAAAGCCCCAAGTTTAGAAGCATCAACCATCAGCCCTGCCTTGCCGGCAGGCAGGCATCAACCATTAACCATTAACCATATTTTCTCCTTTGCCATTCTCTTTCACATTATAACCATTTCCATCGTTTCAAATTTATTTTTCCTGATTGGCACAAATATGGGCGAACGGTTTGCTTATATAACTTCTTTGGGATTTTGCCTTGCGCTTGCTGCCGTTCTGCTGCGAATTACGAACATAACGAATTACGAATTACGAAAAGATATTTTCAGAAATACAAAACTGATGATTCCTCTTGCACTAATTATTATTCCATATTCGATAAAAACAATTTCACGCAATCCTGTCTGGAAAAATAATGAAGCGCTTTTCACTGCCGATGTAAAAACCAGCACCAACAGCGCCAACGCGCATTACTATTTTGCAAACACTGTTTTCACTTCTCACATGGAAGATGCGCCTTCGCCCAAGCGCGATTCCATTTTTGCGCTGGCGAAAAAAGAATTTACAAGAGCCATGCAAATAAATCCGTACTTCCATTATTGCTATTACAATATCGGGCTCATCTGGGAAAAAAGCGGAGCGCCCGATTCTGCCATTGCTTACCAGCAAAAAGTTATTTCGCTCAAGCCGGAAAACACCATGGCGCAGTACATGGCAAAGGGCGCGCTGGGTTTGGTATATGGAAAATTAAAAGGCGATGTGGACAAAGCAATTCCCCTGCTGAAAGAAGCGCTTGCCAACAAACCCGATGACGAAGGGTATCACGAAAATTTAGGAATATGCTACGCAATGAAAAAGGACTATGACAATTCAATCAATGAATTTGAGAAAGCGCTGAAACTAAAATCAGAATTCAAAAAAGAAGATGCGCGCATATTCATGAACCTTGCCCTGAGTTGGCAGAACAAAGGCAATAAAGAAAAAGCCGGTGAGAATTTTCAGAAAGCATTTCAACTGGACCCTTCGCTGAAGAAATAAGTTATTTGCTGATTATAATTTTTCTTACTGCTGTTCCCTCTTTGGTTTTGAGTTGAAGGAAATAGATTCCGCTTGGGGCATTCAAATCAATATTAAAAGTTTCGTGTTCAAAGTTTAAGGTTTTAATTTTTTTCCCAAATACATTGAAAACCTCTGCCTTTCCAACATTGAACTTTAAACATTGAACTGTAAATATTCCATCAGGCGAGGGATTCGGATACACATTAATAACACCTTCTTGCGTAAGTTCATTAATACCGTTTGAAAAACAAAGCGTGGTTTCAACTCCACCGCTGCTGGTTTGCGTGGCGGGATTTCCCATCACTCCTCCCGATGAAACCTGCGTGGCAGGAGTTGTTACAATAGTATTGGGTGTGGTTACTATGGGGAAAGAGGTTGTTTGATTACAAGCAGTATTACCATTTAAATCTGTTCTTACACAATACATATCTACAAATCCTGGTCCAAAAGTCCACGAAGAACCAACGATAATGTATCCATCACTTAGTTGTTCAAATGACCGACCAATATCCCCATTCGTACCACCAAAAGTTTTTGACCATTGTAAAACTCCATCTGAAGAAGTCTTCATTAAACCAATGTCAAATGCACCAGAACCAAAACTAGTATTGCCTGCAATAATAAATCCTCCATCGGTAGTTTGCTTTATTGCATATCCTTCACCATTCTGATAACTTTTTGACCACTGTAAATTTCCATTAGAATATGTTTTGATTAAATAAATATTATTGCCCGCACTAAAACTATTTGTTTCACCAATAATAATATATCCTCCGTCATTTGTTTCCTGCACTGACGATCCAACATCATCACCTGTGCCGCCAAAAGTTTTCGACCATTGTAAAGTACCATCTGAAGCTGCTTTTACAAGATAAATATCACTTTTCCCAGCTCCAAAACTATACGTCCTTCCGCTAAGAATAAATCCCCCATCATTAGTTTGCGACATGTAAAAAACATCTTCACTCCATGTTCCTCCGTAAGTTTTTGTCCACTGCAGATTGCCATCCGAATAAGTTTTTATTAAATAAAAATGATTGTTGATTCCAGAACCTGCTACTATGTATCCTCCATCATTTGTTTGATGAACAGAATATCCTAAATCATTACCCGTTCCTCCATAAGTTTTTGACCATTGCAAATTACCAATTGAATCAATTTTTATTAAATAAGCATCGCTTTTTCCAGCACCAAAACTTTCTGTTGAGCCACTCACAATAAATCCGCCATCAGCAGTTTTTTTGATATCATAACCTCTATCTTCATTTCCTCCACCAAACGTTTTAGTCCATTTTAAAACACCATTTGAATCAGTTTTGAGAATTCCAATATCATGTGTGCCACCTGCGCCAAAACTTGTTGTTCCACAAATAATAAAACCACTATCACTAGTTTGTAGAACAGTGCTCGCCCAATCACTTGCTAAACTACCATAAGTTTTTTGAAATTTAACTTGCGCTTCTGTTTCATCCGCAACAATGAAAAGAAAAAGGAAAGGAAAAAGAATTTTCATTCATAAATATATTTTACAAACGTCTTATTTAACCATCCCCATTCGCTACTTCTTCCCCGGCTTTGCTTTCAGGTTGCCGGTAAAAGAATACTCAATGGTCTTTCCTTTTTTGGTGGTGATTACGGCAGTGCCTTCAATGCTCTCACCGCTCACGGTGCCATCCCATTTCACTTCATCGCCATCGGGGTTTTTGCTGGAAGATTGAAACGTGGCATCCTTGCTGGATGAAGAAGAATCAACCGAAACAGTATAAGCCGCAGCGGGAAGTTTATTCTCTGAAGTCATGAACTTCGAATTCAACTTCTCTCCTTTGAAACTGATTTCATCGGCAATGGGTTTGGGTTTTTTGGCGCTGGTTTCGGTGAATTCAACGGTGAAAACTTTATTCACCAGCACTTTGTCTTTTTCTTTTTTGGGCGCGGCTTCTTTTTTCTGCGCAAAAGAAGCAATGCTTGCAAAGGCAAGCGCGGCAACGATTAAAATTTTTGTTTTCATATTGAGTAGGATTTTTAGGTGGCGGAATTGTTTTACTCAAATGTAAAAAAAATTATATTTGTATTCTTCATTAATTATCATCCGATGAAAAAATTCTACTTTCTTCTTATCTGTCTTTCTCCTTTTTTCGGAAAGGCAACTGTAATCACCGTGAGCAATGCCGCCAACAGTCCGGGGCAATTCACCAATCTTCAAACGGCAATTAACAGCGCGGCAGTGGGCGATACGCTTTACGTGCACGGGGGCGGAACTTCCTACGGAAACATCAACATCAAGAAACGCCTCACGCTCATTGGCACGGGGCATAATCCGCAAAAGGCAAATCCTGCGGTGGCGCAGTTCGGCATTGTGCAGCTCGATTCGCTTTCGAATGCTTCGGGCGCATCGGGAACAAAAATAATCGGCTTCAAACTGAACGAAGTGCTCGGCTATTCGGGCGGAACAAAAAATGTTCTGGTGAGCCGGAATTATTTCACTTCTTCGAGCGCGGCAAAAATTAATGTTACCGGCAGCGGCTGGACGATTGAAAATAATATTATCAATCCCACTTCGGTAACGGTGAACAACAAAGCGAACATTGTGATTCGAAATAATATTTTCAACGCGAGCACCATCACCATTTCCACCTCCTCCACTGTTGTAATCACAAACAATATTTTTTTCCAGACCTCCACCGCGAGCGCATTCACCAACGTGAGCAACGCGCTTATCACGAATAATATTTTCAGCGGCTCCACTCCGCACGGAACCAATGTGAATGCGAATGTGTTTGACAACAACATCACCTACCAAACCGCGAATGACAGCATTCCGTTCGGCACAAATACCGGCACCGGAAATTTTATTTCGCAGAATCCGCAGTATGTGAATGCGCCTTCGAATACATTTAATTACTCCTATGATTATTCGCTGGCGGCAACTTCTCCGGGAAAAAATGCGGGCACAGACGGAACCGACATCGGAGTGTTTGGCGGGCCCAGCCCTTCCCCGATTTAACCGGTTCTCCTGCCATTCCGCAGATTAAATCAATGACTATTCTGAACCCCATGATTCCGGTGGGAGATAGTTTGCACGTGATTCTGAAAGCGAAAAAACAGAATTAAGTTTTCATTACTCATTATTCAAAAAAGAAGAATGAAAAAAACTTTCTCTATATTATTTATTGCGTTTGCATTCTGGATTATTTCTTCTGCTGGTTTGTTTTCGCAGTCAATTGATTCTGCCGAATATTTTTTTGATGCCGACCCGGGAGTAACGAAAGGATTTCCGCTCAGCATTACGCCCGGAGATTCTTTGCTCGACAGTGTGTATATAAATGTAAACGGATTGAATGCGGTTTCCATTCAGTTTTTTTCCGCTTCCGCGATACGAATGGCGTATGGAGTTTATACGAAGGCGACCGGTTTTATATTTACGATACGCTCGCTGCCGTTGCAAAGTTTGATTCATTGCAGGGAGAATATTTTTTCGATGCCGACCCGGGAGTGAAAAACGGATTTGCTTATTCCAATTCTCCTGCTGATTCTATTTACGACACGCTTTTCATTTCCACTGCCGGCTTGAATTCCTGCTTCCATACTATTTTCTTCCGCGCGAAAGACAGCAATAACATCTGGAGTTTATACGAAGGCGGAAGTTTTTATTTATCCGACACAGTGCTGCAAACAAACACGTCTTCTTACTTCCTTGCCGCAGGAGAATATTTTTACGATGCCGACCCGGGAATCGGAAAAGGAATTCCGCTTCCGGCTTTTTCTCCGGCTGACAGCATTCTGCTCACCGATTCTTTGCCTACTGCTCCGCTCACTGCGGGCATGCATCATTTATTTCTCCGCGTACGCGACAGCATGAACGTTTGGAGTTTGTACGAAGGACAAGCGTTTGTCATCTGCAATTTTATTCCGGTTGCCGATTTTTCTGCCGACACGGTTTGCCAGAATTCTCCTATGAGTTTCACCGACCTTTCTTCGAATCTTGATACCACTGCAAATTATACTTACTCATGGGATTTTAACAGCGATGGAATCACAGATGACACAACGAAAGGAAACACCACGCATATTTTTTCTACTCCGGGAACGCACACCGTAACACTCATTGTAAATAATACAAGCGGCTGCATTGACACGGTGAAAAAAGTTGTGCTCGTAGATTCGCTTCCAATAGTTACACTGGTTCTGCCGGTTGACACGCTTTGCAAACTTGATACGCTGGTTCTTTCGGGCGGAAATCCTGCCGGAGGAATTTATTCCGGTCCCGGAGTTTATAGCGGAATTTTTTATACCGACAGCACTTCCACGGGAAATAAAATTATCACCTACACGTATACCAACAGCGATTCATGCACCGCATCGGCAACGGCAATCATTCACGTGAATCCGTGCACGGGCATCAATGAGTTGAACGTTTCAGGTTTCGGGTTTCAGGTATATCCTAATCCATCGGGCGGAATATTCAGCATTCAATGCTCAATGTTTAAAGATGTGCAGATAAAAATTTCTGATGCGATTGGGAAAATTATTCTTGAAAAGAAATTAAATTCAGAAAAGGAAATAGTAAATATGAGCGAAGTGCCGGCCGGAATTTATTTCTTAAAACTTTTCTCCGAAGGGAAAGTTCTTGGTACAGGAAAATTAATCATCACCGATTAAACGAACCGTTCACCCTTTTTCAGTTTCACATCATTTACAAAATCGCGGATACGCTGCTCGTCCTGCTTTTTGCAAATCAGAATTATATCGTCCGATTCCACAATGATATAATCCTGCAAGCCCTCAATCACCGCCAGTTTATCTTTCGAAATATGAACGATGCAGTTTTTGCTGTCATACATCATTACATTTTTCCCCACAATTGCATTTTGTTTTTCATCCTTGTTACTATGATTGTAAAGCGAGCCGTACGTTCCCAAATCGCTCCAGCCGATTAAGGAAGAGCGCACGTAAACATTATCGGCTTTTTCAAGAACTCCATAGTCAATGGAAATATTTTTGCATGCGGCATACGCATTTTTAATTCCTTCTTCTTCTTTTGAAGAAGTATATTTCACGGCTGAAAAAGTTTCTGCTATTTCAGGAAGATATTTTTCAAATGCTTTCACAATGCTTTTTGCCGACCAGATAAAAATTCCCGCGTTCCACAAAAAATCTCCGCTCTGCAGAAAAAATTTTGCCATCTCGCTGTCGGGTTTCTCCGTAAATGTTTTTACTTTTTTAATCCGCATGTCTTTTTCTTTCACGGGAGATTCTATAAATTGAATGTAGCCGTAACCGGTATCGGGCCTCGTAGGGCGAATGCCCAGCGTAATCAAACAATCTTCTGCCTTCGCCTTGCGGAAACAGGATTTGATTGCCTTCACAAAAGTATTTTCCTTCGTGATAAGATGGTCGGAAGGGGCAGCAACCATGATTGCTTTTTTATTCTTCGAAAAAATTTTGTACGAAGCGTAGGCAATGCAGGGCGCAGTATTTTTTCGCGCGGGCTCGCAAAGAAGATTTTCAAATTTCAGCCCGGGAAGTTGCTCCAGTACAAGCGCGCGATAAGAATCATTTGTAACGACAAAAATATTTTCCTTCGGGCAAACGGGAAGAAAACGTTCAAAGGTTTGCTGCAATAAAGTTTTTCCTGTTCCGAGTATATCAATGAACTGTTTGGGATGCGCGGTGCGGCTCATGGGCCAGAACCGGCTGCCGATTCCGCCTGCCATGATTACGCAGTAATTATTGTTCATTTCCGAAAACTATTCTTCTTAAGAAAGTTTCTTCAGCGCATTTCTAAGATTGGAAATAATTCCATCCACATCTTCCGGCTTGCACGTGCCAACCGATAAGCGATACCAGTTTGATTCTTCCGAAGCGCCAAATGCATAAAAAGGAACCAACGCTACTTTCGCTTCATCCAAAATATATTTTGTAACATCTTTTGTGGTTGCAAGAATTTTTCCATCGGAAGTTTTTTGTCCGTGCAACGCAAACTGTACCGCAAGATAAATTGCCGCCTGCGGAGCAATGGAATCTACTTTGAATCCTTCTTTTTTCAAACTCTGAAAGCCTTTATGAAAATTTACAAGGCGCTCATTAATATTTTTTCTGATTTCAAAAAGATATTTATCCACAGCCGAATCATTCATTAAATATCTCGCAGTTGCCATTTGTTCCGGCCGCGGAGCCCACGCGCCCACATGACCGAGCATGGATTTCATTTTATCAATAATTTTTTTCGGACCCATTCCCCATCCAACTCTTACTCCGGTGGAAGCAAACGCTTTTGAAATTCCATCAACGAAAATTGTGTAGTCCTTCATTTCAGGGCGAAGTGAAACCGGGTCGAAATGTTTTGTATTTCCCAAAGTGAGCGTCCAGTAAATCTGGTCGTACATTAAATAGAGCGGCTTGGTTCCGATTTCCCTGCGGGAATTTTCTTCGAGAATCAAATCGCAGATTTCCGCGAGTGATTCTTTTGTGAGCGTTGTACCCGTTGGATTCAAAGGAGAACAAAGTGAAATCAACGTTGCGTTCTTAACATGTTTTTTCAAATCATTTGCCGAAGGCATGAAATTGTTTTCCGGTTTTGTTTCAATCAGAATTGGTTTTGCAGAAGACAAGTGAACGTAATGATTATTATTCCACGAAGGCACCGGGAAAATCACCGTATCACCCGGGTCAAGAATGGTTTTGTAAATCGCATAAATAATCGGGCGCGCACCGCAGGCAATAATTACATTTTCAGTTTTAAAATTGAAACCGTGCAGGCGGTTCAGGAAATGGCAAACTGCATTGCGCAACTCTGGAACTCCTTCTGCGGGCGGATAATTTGTTTCATCGCTTTGATACGCAGAAATAATTTCTTTCTTCAGTTCATCTGGAATCGGAAAAATTTTGGAATTGAAATCTCCAATGGTGAGGTTGTATATTTTTTCTCCTTTCTTAATCTTATCATTTACTTCCCATGCAAGTTTGATAATTTCAGAGCCGATGAGATTTTCCGCAATGTCGGAAACAATAAGTTCTTTTTCGAGCGTAGAAGTTGCATTCATAAAACAGATTGGTTATGTATTGCTAAAATAGAAATTATTCCCTTGCACCTCCATAGATTTTCTCCTATGAAAATTACGATATTAATATAACTTTACAGAGCGCGTGAATCAGGTATGCGCGTTTTGTATGCGCATGGATGCAATTGAAACGGGTTCGCCTTTTTTCTCCTTTGATGTAAATTTCTTTTGAGAATTTATTTTTTGAATGCACAATTCGGAAAGAAGAGCCAATGGCAACTCGCTCGAGCGTTAAAAAATTTTTGCCATCATATTTATCAAGTACGCGTGTAAGTTTTATGTCGGAGCAACTTGCCGCAGCAGGGCTGAACATATGAGTTTTCAGCGCTGAATAAATATCATCTGGAAAAAGTTTTTCCTCTTCGGAAAGAGTTGAATTCATAATCAAAAAATGATTCAGCAGTTTGCTGTATTCGGCTTTCCATTCTTTTCCATGCGCAAAAACTTTTCCTTTGTATTTATCCCACGTAATAAGATGCGCGATTTCATGCACAAGTGTTACAAAAAAAGAATATTTATTCAAATCATGATTAACCGTGATGACATGATTTCTCCCGTTATGCGGAGGCATGTGGTCGCCCACTTTTGACGCGCGCGATTTTTTTATTTTGAGTTTGAAATTATATTTGTAAATCCACTCCGCAATAATGTCAACGGATTTTTCGGGAATATATTTTCGAAGAATGAATTTATTACGCTCCCGTTGATTCATAGGATTCTAATATACGAATTGTACCAATGAAACAAATACGGCTAATGCGAATAAAAAATATTATTTAAAAAAATTATAAACAACGAAACTCGCTAGATAAGCCAGCGCTCCCATATAGAAAAACTGAATCACGGGCCATTTTAATTTTTTTGTTTCGCGGTAAACAACTGCGAGCGTGCTCATGCACTGCATGGCAAAAGCATAAAACAGCATGAGCGACAACCCCACTGCGAATGAATATTTCGGCTTGAGTGTGTCAGGATTTTTTTCTGCTCTCATCTTCTCGCGGATGGAGTGCGAATTGTTTGCATCTCCCACCGAATAAATAGTTGCCATGGTTCCCACAAAAACTTCGCGCGCGGCAAAGGAAGTTACCAGTGCAATTCCAACTTTCCAGTCGAAGCCGAGCGGTTTAATGACGGGCTCGATAAATTTTCCGAGAATGCCTGCGTAGGATGTTTCGAGTTTTTCAGAGGCAATTTTATTATTTATTTCCGCATCGGAATAATCTCCGCGGTAACTGTAATCGGTATATTTTTTTTCAATCTTCTGAAAACTATCAGCCGGAGCATGCGAGGCAAGCGCCCAGAGAATAATTGAAATTGCAATAATCACTTTTCCTGCATCAAACAAAAAAACTTTCACGCGGTCAATAATTGCAAGCCCGATATTTTTCCAGCGCGGAGAACGGTAAGGCGGAAGTTCCATGATAAAAAAACTTCTCTCTTTCGATTTGATAAAATATTTCATAGCGAAAGCAGAACCGATGGCGGCAAAAAATCCAATCAGGTAAAGCAACATCAGCATTATTCCCTGCATATTGAAAAAGCCAAAAACTTTTTTTGCCGGAACAACCAGTGCAATTAATAAAGTATACACAGGTAATCGCGCGGAACAACTCATCAGCGGAGTTACCATAATTGTAATCAATCTTTCTTTCCAGTTGCTGATAGTTCGTGTTCCCATGATGGCAGGAACCGCGCAGGCAACTCCGCTCAGCAGGGGAATTACCGAGCGCCCGTTCAAGCCAAACTTTCGCATGGCTCTGTCCATGATGAAACTCACACGCGCCATGTAGCCGGTATCTTCGAGTATGGAAATAAAAAAAAATAAAAGTGCAATCTGCGGAATGAAAACAACAATTCCGCTGAGGCCGGCAAGAACTCCATTCATTAACAAATCGGAAAATTCTCCTTTGGGCAAATGCGCTGCGCCCCACTGTGAAGAAAATGTAAACGAAGATTCAATCCACTGCATGGGGTAAGAAGCAATCACAAAAATGGATTCGAAAATTAAAAAGAGAATGAAAAGAAAAATTGCATAGCCCCAAATTTTATGCGTAAGAATTTTATCGGTGCGCGAAGAAAAAATATCTTCTTCGGGTTTTGATTTAAACTTCAGGCAATCTGAAATAATTTCTGTAATGAGCCGGTAGCGCTCAATGGTTTGCTGCGAATCATTTTTCCCGGCAAGCTGCTGTTCGGAAAAAATTTCTTTCGGAATTTTTGTATCGGAAAAAAGCGCTTGTTTCAATTCCTCTATTCCTCTTTCTTCGCGCGCGCTGATGGGAATTATTTTCACGCCAAGTTTTTCAGAAAGCATTTCGAAATTTATTTCCATTCCACGCTTATCCACCACATCCATCATATTAAGCGCAATCAACATTGGAATTTTTGAATCTATAATCTGCGTAGCGAGAAACAAACTTCTTTTTAGGTTGGAAGCATCTGCCACATAAATTGTCAAGTCAGGATAGTCGGAATTATTTTTGTCCTGAAGAATTTCAACTGCGATTTTTTCATCGGGCGATTTTGCATTCAAACTATATGCGCCCGGCAAATCAATAAACTCAACCGATGTGGAATTAATTTTTGCCGAGCCGGTTTTTTTATCCACCGTTGCGCCCGGAAAATTTGCAGTGCTTTGATTTAATCCGGTAAGAACATTAAACAGCGTGGACTTCCCGCAGTTGGGATTTCCGATAAGCGCGACCTTTAACCTTGTATCTTGTTCCAAAGTAAAAAAAAATTCTATAAAGAAAATTTATCGGGTGCGCCTGATAATAACAGCGGATGCTTCCGATTTGCGCAGGCCAAGCGTGTATCCTGCAACGGTAATCGCAATCGGGTCGCCAAGCGGTGCAATATTTTTTACCTGAATCATTTCTCCCGGCAGGCAACCCATTTCGAGAAGTTTTAAAGAAACTTCCACATCGGTAAAAGAATCTATAATTGCTTTTTCTCCTTTGCGCAAATGTGCGAGCGTATTTTTAATTGCCTTTCCGTTTTTCATATTCACCCTGTTAAACTTTTTTTGTTTCACGGGGCACAACAAATATAACCATACATATATAATAAGGAACTACCTAAAAGAAGGTATTTTCAAATCAGGTATTATTTGAATGACGGATGAGAAATTGCTGAGCACGGCTGCTTTTTTTATTCCATTCAGGGCAATCACCGCATTTATTTTTCGGGCGGAAAATAAAACAGCCGGAAAAGAGCAGGGAAAAAATAAAAAGATATATCAATCGTTTAATCATACGGACAAAGATACAAATTCAACAACGATTCTCCTTTGTAGATATTCCCTATTTTCGCAATAATGCTTTTATTTATTTCAAATATTTTTTTTCATATCGGAAGATATTATTCCCTCATTATCCGTTCCTTCAGCAAACCGGAAAAAGGAAAAGTTTTCCGAAAAAGAATTTTTGAGGAGATTGATTTATTGGGAGTCGGCTCTTTGCCTATCGTGCTCATCATGTCAGTTTTCATGGGAGCGGTTATCACCATTCAGGCGGCATTTGGATTTACAAGCCCGTTGGTTCCGCTGTATGCAGTGGGAGTTACTACGCGCGATTCCGTTATCCTCGAATTTGCTCCAACGCTGGTAAGTTTGATTCTCGCAGGAAAAGTCGGCTCAAGCATTGCTTCCGAAATCGGGCACATGCGCGAGACCGAACAAATTGACGCGCTTGAAATCATGGGCGTGAATTCCGCAACCTATCTCATCTTTCCGAAAATAATTGCTGCGGTTTTCATAAACCCATTCCTTATTATCATCAGCATGTTCACCGGAATTTTAGGCGGATTGATTTTCGGAGTTCTGACAAATGTTGTTACTCCTTACGAATATATTTATGGAATTCAATATGAATTCAGTTTCTTTAATGTAACGTATTCGCTGATAAAAACCGTTGTGTTTGCTTTCATCATTGCTTCTGTTCCTGCCTATCACGGCTACTATACAAAAGGCGGTGCGCTTGAAGTGGGATTATCCAGTACAAAAGCAGTTGTGTACAGCAGTTTGTTAATTCTCACTTTCAATTTTATTCTCACGCAACTTTTACTCGCATGATAGAAGTAAGAAACATATCCAAATCATTCGGGGAAAAAGAAGTGCTGAAAAATATTTCTATGTCGGCTGAACAGGGAAAAAACACGCTTGTGATTGGTGGTAGCGGGCAGGGAAAAACCGTTTTGATGAAATGCATTGTGGGCTTGGAAGAAGTAAACAGCGGTGGAATTTTTTATGACGGCAGAAATTTTTCGCAAATGAATTTTAAAACCCGCAAAGAATTCCGCAAAGAAATGGGAATGCTTTTTCAAGGCGCAGCGCTTTTTGATTCGCTCACGGTGGAAGAAAATGTAGGATTTCCGCTTTCCATGTTCAGTGAAATAAGTGAAGAAGAAAAAAAAGAGCGAATTAATTTTTGTTTGAAGAGAGTGAATCTGGAAAACTCCAATCAACTTTTTCCTTCGGAACTCAGCGGAGGAATGAAAAAACGCGTGGGCATTGCCCGCGCCATTGTGCTGAGCCCGAAATATCTTTTCTGCGATGAACCCAACTCGGGATTAGACCCTATCACTTCCCTGGTGATTGATGACCTCATCAAAGAAATTACACATGAGTATAATATTACCACCGTTGTAAATACACACGATATGAATTCCGTTCTCGGCATAGGAGATAAAGTGGTTTTTATTTACAAAGGACAAAAATGGTGGGAAGGAAGCAGCAAAGATATTCTTCACACAGAAAATAAAGAAGTGAATGAATTTGTCGGCACTGCAAAAATGCTGAAGGAACTCAGGAAATAATTTATTGAACACAACTAATTTTATATTTGCAAACTCAAAAAAAAATATTAGTATGAATTTTCCATCCAACTTAAAGTATTCCAAAGACCACGAATGGCTTCGCATGGAAGGCAATGAAGCGTATGCGGGCATCACTGAATTTGCGCAGGGAGAATTGGGCGATATTGTTTTTGTGGATATCGGCACAAAAGGCGAAACGCTTGAAAAAGAAAAAATATTCGGAACCATTGAAGCGGTGAAAACTGTTTCCGATTTATTCATGCCGGTTGGAGGAAAGATTCTTGAGGTGAATTCGAAAATTGATTCCAATCCCGAACTGGTGAACAAAGATTCTTATGGCGAAGGATGGCTGATTAAAATTTCTGTTTCCAATCCTGCCGAAGCAAATGAATTGATGTCGGCTGATGAATATAAAAAGATGATTGGGAAATGACAAACTTTGTTTGTCATTCTGAGTGAAGCGAAGAATCTCAAAAAATTATTTACGTAACTCAATAATTTTTTCTTTCACTTTTTTTATTACGGTTTCTATTTCTTCTTTCGTTGTAAATTTTCCCAATGAAAATCTTATAGATGAATATGCCATTTCATCTGAGATTCCCATCGCTTTCAAAACGTGCGAAGGTTCAGGAACTGCAGAGGTGCAGGCGGAGCCGGTTGCCACAGCAATGTCCGGAAGTTTTGCTATAAACGAATCAGCTTTTATATTTTGAAAAGATAAATTAGTTGTATTTGGCAAACGATGTTTGATGCTTCCGTTCACATACACATTTCCCGAGTCCAAAAGATTTTGTTCAAGCAAAGTTCTGAGTTCTGAAATTTTTTGCGCGTCATTCCACATTTCTTTTTTCGCAAGTTCGCTTGCTTTTCCGAGCCCGACAATAGCAGGAACATTCAGCGTTCCGCTTCGCAATCCGCGTTCGTGCCCGCCACCGTGAATGAGCGGAGATAAATTCACGCGGGGATTTTTTCTTCGCACATACAAAGCGCCAATTCCTTTCGCGCCATAAAATTTATGTCCGCTCATGCAAAGCAAATCAATTCCATCACTTTCAACATCCACATTTATTTTTCCAATGGCTTGTGTGGCATCCGAAAAAAATATGGACCCTTTCTCATGAACAATTTTTGAAATCTCGCTGATGGGTTGAATCACTCCTGTTTCATTGTTTGCAAACATCACGCAAACCAAAATTGTTTTTTCTGAAATATTTTTTTGCAGTTCATCCAAATCAATTAATCCTTCCCGGTTCACCGGAAGATAAGTTACCTGCGCGCCTTTCGTTTCAAGAAATTTACAAGTATCAAGAACGGCTTTGTGTTCAGTGGAAATAGTGACAATGTGATTGCCTTTCGCAGAATAATTTTCAAAAACTCCTTTGATGGCAAGATTGATTGCTTCGCTTGCACCTGAAGTAAAAATTATTTCGTGCGGAGTTGCATGAATTAGTTTTGCAGCTTGCTCCCGTGCTTTTTCCACTGCCGCTTCTGCAATCCATCCATACGAATGAGTTTTGCTTGCCGCGTTCCCAAATTTTTCTGTGAAGTAAGGAAGCATTGCTTCCAGTACGCGCGGGTCAACAGGCGTTGTGGAATTGTAATCGAGGTAAATCATTACTGCTTCACTCCGCTCTTGTAAATTTCTTTGCGAAGAATATTCCCTTTCTCATCGTAAAAAATCCATTCCCCGTTTTTTAAACTCACCCATTCCGATTTTTCATTCGGGCGGGAGAGTGCATAATGCCCAACACTTATAAGTTTTTGGCTTTCATCCCATGTTTTTATTTCGCCCGCAAGTTTTCCGTATTTGTAATTTGTTTCCTGGTATAATCCTCCAGTTTCATAGTAGAAAATCCACTTTGCATCGCGCTCACCATTTTCAAATTTTCCTTCGCTCTCTTTAATTCCGGTATCGTACCAATAGGTCCATTGTCCTTCTTGTTTTCCGTTCGCATAATTTCCCTGCTGATGTAGTTTTCCATTGCTGAACCAGTAATTCCATATTCCGGTTTTCACACTGTCTTTGTATCCGCCTTCATAATTTTTATTTCCGTTATCATGCCAGCCCATCCATTTTCCATTCATCACTCCGCGAACAAAATTCCCTTCGTCTTTTTTCTGTCCGTTCTCGTACCACGAAATCCATAAACTATCCTGCTTGTCATCTAAAAATTTTCCGGCTTCAATTTTATTTCCGTTCTTATAAAAAAATTCCCACTTCCCATTTTTCTTTCCATCCTTGTAAAAACCTTTTTTCCATAACGCGCCTTTGAAATACCAATATTGCCACAAAGAATCCTGCTTGTCATTTTTATAATATCCTTCTGCTTCTTTATTTTTATTTTCGAACCAGTAAATCCACTTGCCGGTTTGCAAATCATCTTTTAATGTTCCTTCCATTTCAAGCGTTCCGTCTTCGCGGTAAAATTTCCAGTAGCCGTTTTTTTTATCGTTCGAATAATTTCCTTCACTCTTAATTTTTCCGCTCTTGAAATAATTTAGGCACTTGCCTTCCTTCTTTCCATTTTTAAAAGTTACAGAATGTTCTTTCCATTCTTCTCTGTTCCAGAGAATCCATTCGCTATCTTCTCTTCCTTCTTTCAAGTTTCCTTCGCGGAGTTTTATTCCAACTGCATCGTAAAAAACATAAAAGCCATTTCCATCTTTTACTTTTTGAATTCCGTCTTCTGTCCAGAAATTCATGACGAGATAATTATTGTCTGATAAATATTTTCTTTCTTCTTTTGGCTTTCCATTGCTGTACCAGTAATTCCATGTTCCGTTTTTATTTCCTTTCGAATAATTTCCTTCCGATTGTTTTTTGGCGTCTTCAAAATAACTTGCGAATTTTCCCACGAGCGAATCCATTTTGAAAAATCCTTCACTCGATGGATTTCCATTCAAATACCAATACAAAAATTTTCCGTTCTTGTAACTCACCCATTTGTTCGTCACTTCTTTCGCCAGAAAATTTTCCTCGCTTTTCTTTTTTCCGTTATCGTACCAGGTTTGCCACGCGCTGTCGGGCTGGTCAAATTTGTAAAAACTTATTTGCGCCATTTGCCCGTTCGGATGCCAGATAGTTGTTTTGCCGTTCAGTTTTCCTTTCGAATAATTATCAACGCTCTCCTGCTTTCCATTCTCAAACCATTTTTTCCATTCGCCTTCTTCCAAACCCTCCGCATAATTTCCTTCGCGCGCAAGTTTTCCATTCTGATACCACTGTGAAAATTTTCCGTGTTGAATTCCGTTTTTGAAATTCTCTTCGGTTTTCTTTTTTATTTCGCCTTTATCCCAATACGTGATGACGGGCTGAGCAAAAGAAATTAAAAATGAAAAATTAAAAATTAAAAATGAAGAGGAAAATAAAATGCGTTTCATATAAAAAATACTTTTTCAAATGTAAGGTAAAATTAAATTGAACTTCGGCATCATTTATTTATACTAAATTTGTCATGGTGAAAATCAAAATCATAAACAAGTCAAAGCACGCGCTTCCATCCTATGCTACAATGGCTTCTGCTGGAATGGATTTGAGAGCAAATCTGGAATCGCCAATTGTTTTAAAATCTCTTGAACGGTTTTTAGTTCCGACAGGATTATTCATTGAACTTCCCATGGGGTATGAAGCGCAAATTCGTCCGCGCTCCGGGTTTGCGGCAAAACACGGAATCACCGTTCTGAATTCACCCGGAACAATTGATGCGGATTACCGCGGAGAAATAAAAGTGATTCTTGTGAATTTATCGAATGCGGATTTTACTATACAAGATGGGGAGCGCGTTGCACAAATGGTGATTTCAAAACACGAACAAGCCGAGTGGATGGAGGTGGAAGAACTTTTGGAAACAGAAAGAGGCGCTGGCGGTTTTGGCAGCACCGGCAAAAAATAATTTTTGATGAAAGTAATTATTCCAATGGCGGGAATGGGAAAACGGATGCGTCCGCACACGCTCACTATTCCAAAACCGCTGATTCCGATTGCAGGCAAGCCAATGGTGCAGCGCATTGTGCAAGACCTTGCAAAAATTTGTCCGGAAAAAATTTCAGAAGTAGCATTTGTTATTTCGCGCGCATTCGGAAGTGATGCGGAAAAAAATCTTTTTGCCGTTGCTGAAAACTTAGGCGCGAAAGGAAAAATTTATTATCAGGATGAACCGCTCGGCACCGCGCACGCAATTCTTTGCGCGAAAGATTCTTTGGATGGAAAAACTTTAATTGCTTTTGCCGACACGCTTTTCATTCCCGACTTGAACGCAAAGGTTGATACAACCAAAGATGGAATCATTTGGGTGCAAAAAATTTCTGACCCGCGCCAGTTCGGTGTGGTGAAACTTGACAAGGATGGATTCATTACCGATTTTGTGGAAAAGCCGCAAACTTTCATCTCTGATTTGGCGATTATCGGAATTTATTATTTCAAAGATGGCGCTTACCTGAAAAAAGAAATGCAGTATCTCATAGACAATACTATAAAAGAGAAAGGCGAATACCAATTGACAAATGCAATGGAGAATATGAAAAAGAAAGGAACTAAATTCATTACTTCGCGAGTTGCCGAATGGCTCGATTGCGGAAATAAAGATGCAACCGTTTATACCAACAAAAGAATTTTGGAAACTTATTATGAAAATGGAAAAAGTTCCAACCCGAAAGTTGATGCGAGTTCAAAAATTATTTCTCCGTGTTTTATAGGAGAAAATGTTCAGATAAAAAATTCTGCCATTGGTCCGTTCGCTTCCATTGGAGATAACACCGTAATAGAAAATTCTACAATAGAAAATTCCATTGTGCAAACCAATTCTAAAATTAAGAACGCAAAACTTTCCAACTCCATGCTTGGAAATTTTGTGGAGTTTTCCGGCAATTCAAATGACGCAAGCGTGGGGGATTATTCCATAATTAAAAATTGATTTGTATTTTAGAATAAAACATTTGTAACTTCTCTTCGTTAAAGAATTTCTATGAAAAAAATAGTTGTGAATCTGTTCTTCGTCTCGGCTGTAATTTTTGTTTCCGGCTGTAAAACCCCGCAGCCAGGCACTCACACTTCTGCGGATTCTAAAAACGAAAAACTTCCTTTGTCTTTTGCCGAACAAAAAAAACTCGATATAAATTTTACGGACGGATTGATTCAGAAAATGCAGAGAAATTATCCCGAAGCAATTGATAAATTCAAAAAATGCCTCGATGTTTATCCCAACCATTCTGCATCGCTGTATGAAATTGCAAATATTCTGAGTGAGCAGCATAAATGTGCCGATGCAATTTCGTATGCGCAGATGGCAGTTTCACTCGATGAAAACAACGAATGGTACCGGCTTCTGCTGGCAAAATGCTTTATGGAAACCAGCAGGTTCAATGAGGCTTCTTCCGCTTTTGAAAAACTCGTTAAGAAAAATCCAAACAAATTAGATTATTATTTTCTCTGGGCTTCTGCGCTTCTTCACGCAGGAAAAGTTAAAGATGCAATTGATGTGTATGACCAGATTGAAGGAATGCTTGGAGTGACAGAAGATATTACTTTGGAAAAAGAAAGAATTTACCTTTCGCAAAACCAATTTGACAAAGCAGTTGCCGAAGCGCAAAAATTAATCAACACAAATCCGCACGAAGTAAAATACCTGCGCGGGCTTGCCGAACTTTACCTGCAGAACAACAAGCCCGATGACGCCATGCAGGTTTGCCAGAAGATTTTTTCCCTTGAACCGAACGACCCGGAAACACATCTCATGCTGGCAGATTATTATGAATCGCTGAATGAAGATGAAAAAGCATTTTTTCATGTGAAGATTGCGTTTGAAAATCCCGACCTTGATATTGACAGCAAAGTAAAAATTCTCATAGGATATTTTAATGTTCCGGAAAAATTTAAAAAGGAAAGAGCGCAGTCCGATACGCTCATAAATATTCTTCTTCGCGTGCATCCGCACGATGCAAAAACTTATAGTTTGCAGGGCGATTTTCTGAACCGTGATGGAAAAAGTGCCGAAGCGCGCGAAGCATTTCGCAAAGCAATTGCGCTCGATAAAACCCGCTATCCTCTTTGGCAGCAAACCATGGTGCTCGATGAGCAGTTGGGCGATTTTGATGCGATGGAAGCCGACAGCCGACAGGCAATCGAATTATTTCCTTCTGAACCCTACTCGTATATTTTTAATGCGAGCGCCAACTATCAGAAGAAAAATTACAAGCAGGCGATAGAAGCCATTAACAATGGAAAAGATTATGTGGCCGGAGATAAAAAATTGCTCGCGCAGTTTTATTCCATTCTCGGAGATTGTTACAACGCAACCAAAGAATATAAACTCTCGGATGACAATTATGAAAAGACCATTAATCTTGACCCTGAAAACGCAAACGTGATGAACAACTGGGCATATTACCTTTCTCTTCGAAATGAAAATTTAGACAAGGCGGAAAAAATGGGGCTTCGCGCAAATCAATTGGCAAAAGACAATGCCTCGTATGAAGATACCTATGCGTGGGTGCTTTATAAGAAAAGAGAATTCGATGAAGCCAAGCGCTGGCAGGAAAAAGCGCTGGAACATGGCGGAGAAAAAAACGGAACGCTCATGGAACATTACGGAGATATTTTATACCAACTCGGGCAGAAAGACAAAGCATTTGAATATTGGCAGAAAGCAAAAGCCACCGGAAAATATTCTGACTTCCTTGACAAAAAACTTTCTGACAAAAAAATGTATGAATAAATTAAAAGTTAACGGTTAATAGTTTTTACCATCCATCCGACCAACAAGCAACGATTAACTTTAACTTGGTTGCTGTGAAGCAATATTTAAAAATAGTTTTATTCATTCTTCCTTTTCTATTTGCCTGCAAAACGAAAAAAAATATTCCGCACCGCCCGGAGAGATGCCGGCTGGATTATAAAAGTTCCAGAACCCTTACTCGTCTTCTGCAAGAAAATCAAACGAAGTTTTCAACTTTCGCAGGGAAAGCAAAAGTAAAAGTTGTCATTGACGAAAAAGAAACCGAATTCAATGTGGCACTGCGGATGAAAAAAGATAGCGTTATCTGGGCTACGATTTCAGTTATGGGCATTGAAGGAATTCGATTTTTAGCTACAAAAGATAGTATTAAATTTTTTGATCGAAGAGGAAAATATTATGTTGGCGGATATGATACGCTTACAAAAACTCTGAAGACAGAAATTGATTTGGAAATTCTTCAGTCATTACTGATAGGAAACAATGTGGAGTTTTACGAAGAAGACGAAAAATTAAGACCAGGAATTGATTCGTGCCGGTATTTTCTCGGCACCATTCGAAAACGAAAACTAAGAAAAGTAATGGTGAAAGGAAAAGAACTGAAAGAACCTGCGCAAAGCATCTGGATGCTCGACAGCACTTTTAAGATTACCAGAATATTGTTCAGAGAATTTGGCTCTGGAAGAGAATTTGATGCACACTTTACTGATTTTCAAAATGTGGATTTGCCCGAAGGAGAAGTAAAAAATATTTCTGTTCCGTTTGATTTGACTTTTTTCATAAAGACAAATAATATTATCACAGTGCATCTTGAATACACAAAAGCCAGCGCCAATAAACCGCAGAACTTTCCGTTTACCATTCCTGAAGGATATGAAAGGATTGAAAAGAAATAGAGAAACTATGGGCAATAGGGTGAATATAAAATTTCTTATATCCTTTATTTTCCTTATCTCCCTTATTTCCTTTTCATCTCTCTTTGCACAAACCCAAAAGAAAAAGGATTTGGAAAATAAAAAGCAGGAACTTCAGAAAGAAATTGAATACCAGAATAAATTGCTTGATGAAGTGAAGAAAAATAAAAACCGCTCCATGATTCAACTTGCCATTCTCAACAATAAAATTTCGCGGCAGCAGGAATTGATTGCAACGCTGAATAAAGAAATTGATTTGATTGAAGGAACCATTTCAGAAACTAAAGAAAATATCCTCCAGAAAGAAAGTGAATTAAAAATTCTGAAAAATGATTACGCTAAAATTATTTTCGCTTCCTATAAAAACCGCGATTCCTATTCGCGGCTTATGTTTTTATTCGCTTCGCAGGATTTTAATCAGGCGCTCCAGCGAATAAAATACATGGAGTATTATACCGAAGCGCGGAAAAAACAAGCCGGTTTGATTGAAGACACACAGCGCCAACTGCAAACCAAAAAGCAGGAACTGGAAAACAGAAAAGAAATGCAAAGCAAAGCTCTTTCGCAAAAAGAAATTGAAACGGTAACTCTTTCAAAGCAGAAAAAAGATAAAGAAGAAACGCTCACCGATTTGCAGAAGAAAGAAAAAAACATTCGCACAGAAATTCAAAAGAAGAAAGAGCAGTCGGAAAAATTACGCAAAGCCATTGAAAAAGTAATTGAATCGGAAATAAAAAAATCAAATGCGCTGGCAAAAACAGAAACAAAAAAAATTGTGCTCACGCCAGAAGAAAAAGAACTCTCCGATAATTTTGAAAGCAACAAAGGAAAACTTCCCTGGCCTCTTTCGGAAGGGGTGATTACCGAACAGTTCGGAACGCACGACCATCCTGATTTGCCGGGAATAAAAATCAATAACAATGGTATCAATATCGGCACGAATAAAGGGGCAAGCGTGCGCGCCATTTTTAACGGCACGGTAGTGGCAGTGGCATCGGTGGGCGGGCTGGAAGGAAAAGTAATTATTCTCAAACACGGAGAATACCTCAGCGTATATTCCAACCTCGAAGAAGCATACGTGAAGCAGGGAGAAAAAATTAAAACCAAGCAATCCATCGGGAAGGTCTTAACCGATGATAACTCTGCCACTGAACTGCATTTCGAAATCTGGAAAGGTCAAAGCATGCTCAATCCTGAAGGTTGGATTGTGAGGTGAAAATTTATTTTTCCCTATACTATTTCCTTGCCGGCATCGTTCCACATTGTTCATTTTATCTGCACTTTAATTTGTAAATTCGTTACCCATTCTGAAAGAGATGAAAAAAAGTTTGCATAGTTTTTTTTCCCATAGAAATATATTTTGCTTACTGCTTACTGCTTACTGCTTACTGCCCTTTGCCGCCTTCACGCAATTTTATTCCGGCTCGCAAATGGAGTTCGGAAAAAACCGCGTGCAGTATGACGAGCCGCGTTTGTGGCAATGGTTCAAGTTTGAAAAGTACAATGTGTATTTCTACATGGGCGGAAAAGAACTTGCCATTTACACTTCGCAGAAAGCAAAAGTGTATACCGAAAAAATTGAGAAGCTGCTTGATTACAACCTCGATGATAAAATTGAATTCATGGTGTACAACAAGCAAAGCGATTATAAGCAAAGCAACATCGGGCTGGAATACGAGGAGCCGTACAACATCGGGGGCGTAACGCGCATTGTGGGCTCCAAAGTTTTTCTTTATTATGACGGAGACCATTCGCACCTCGACAAACAAATTAAAGCCGGCATTGCCGAAGTGCTCATCAACCAGATGATGTACGGAGGAAATGTAAAAGACGTGGTGAGAAATTCCACACTGCTGAATTTGCCCGGCTGGTACGCGCAGGGATTAATTTCTTATATCTCGGACGAATGGGATACGGATATTGACAGCCGCGTGAAAGACGGAATCCTCAGCGGAAAATACAAACGCTTCAACGGGCTGGAAGGAATAGATGCCATTTACGCGGGGCATTCCATCTGGAATTACATTGCGGAAGTGTATGGCGAATCGGTACTGTCAAATATTTTGTACATGACGAAAGTTACGCGCAGCGTGGAAAGCGCCTTCCTCTTCGTGCTCGGAACAAGTATGAAAAATCTTTCGAGCGAATGGATGCAGTATTACACTGACCGCTACAACGAAAAAGATGAAACAAAAAATCTTCCTTCTGCATCGCTGCTGAAAAAAATTAAACCCGCGCGCGTTTACCAGCGTTTCAAAACAAGTCCCGATGGAAAACAGGTAATTTACACCACCAATGAATTCGGGCAGTACAAAGTGTGGCTCTACGATTTTGAAAAGAAAAAAGCAAAACGCATTATGAAGCGCGAGCAGAAATTGGACCGCCCGGTTGATTACACTTACCCTCTCATTGCCTGGCATCCAAATGGAGACCGCTTTGCGATTATTACCGAACGAAAAGGAGAACTGCTTCTCACCTACTATACGCTCAAAACAAAAAAATTAGAGACGCAAAAAATTTTCAACTTCGAAAAAATTATTGACTTCTCGTATTCGGAAGATGGAAAAGTAATGGCGCTCTCCGCAGTGCAAAACGGGCAGAGCGATATTTTTGTGTACACGCCCGGCTCGGGAAATGCAGAGCAAATTACAAAAGACATTTACGATGATTTGAACCCGCGCTTCATCAATCACTCAACAAAAATTATTTTTTCTTCCAACCGCCCCAGCGATACCATCCGCTTCATGAGCGCCTATCCGCTCGACCTGAAAAAAAATCTTCAGCCGATGGAACAGAATTATATTTTCATTTACAACTATAAAACAAAATCTCCTTTTCTCCGAAGAGTAACCAACACTCCGCTGGTCAACGAATCGTATCCCTGTGAGTTTGACGAAAAACATCTATGCTTTCTCAGCGATGAAAACGGAATCCGCAACCGTTATTTAGGCGAACTTGACAGCGCCATTGCTTACGTAGACACTGCCGAGCATTACCGTTACTTCACGCGCTCCTTTCCCGTTACAAATTATTCAAGAAATATTCTTGAGCAGGATGTGAATCTGAAATCAAAAAAAATTACGGAGGTTGTTTTCAGTGAAAAAAAATACCGCATGTTCATGAGCGAACTGCCGGAGAATTTTTCTCAGTCAACCGCACCCGAACTCAACAATACGGCATACCGGGCAAAAACGCTGAAGCAAATTGCCAGGCAAACCGAGCAGAAAAAAGAAAACGAAACAAAAACCGTTCAAACTGTTGAAGTGATTGTGAAGGAAGAAAAACTTCCGCAGAAAAAAGACAGCATAGGAGGATTTGACATTAACAATTATGTTTTTGAAGGCGAGCCGAAAAAAAAACCAACTGCCCCTCCTGCAGAACAGAAAAAAAATCTTCCTGACACAGCAACTGTCAAAACTGCCGCTGCACCATCTTTCTTCCTTCCGCAGCAGCGGAATTATTTTAAATTCTTTTCCACCGATTATGTGGTCACGCAATTGGATAATTCTTTTCTCAATGCAACCTATCAGAAATTTTCCGGACCGGGTCCTGTATTTCTCAGCCCGGGCTTTACCGGATTTTTCAAAATCGGATTAAGCGATTTGTTCGATGATTATAAAATTGTGGGCGGCATACGAATTTCTTCCGACCTGCGCAGCAATGAATATTATCTCAGTTTTGAAAACCGACTTAAGCGGCTCGACAAACAAATTATTCTTCACCGGCAGGGGCTCGATTATGCAAGCATTGCAGACCCGCCTTTCAAAATTCAAACGCACGAAGCAAAATATGTTTTGAAGTGGCCCTTCAGCGAAACCACCAGTTTGCGCGGAACCATAAGCGGAAGGCAGGACAGAACTGTATTTTATTCCATTGATGATGCCACGCTGCAGGCGCCAAACGCATTTGAATACTGGGGAGGAAGCAAACTTGAACTTGTTTTTGACAACACGCGCAAGCGCGGATTGAATTTATATTACGGAAAGCGCATGAAATTTTTTGCGGAATATTTCAAACAGTTGAATAAAAAAGAAACCAGCATTACAATTCTTGGATTTGATATTCGCAACTACACAAAAATTCACCGCGACTTTATCTGGGCAAACCGGCTGGCTGCGAGCACTTCTTTCGGAAAAGAAAAATTACTTTACTACATGGGCGGAGTGGACAACTGGTTTATCCTCGGAAATAAACCCATGTTTAATTATGAAACTCCAATTTCCCCCACTGAAAACTATGCGTATCAAACGCTCGCCACTCCCATGCGCGGCTTCATTCAGAACATCCGCAACGGAAACAGTTTCGCTCTTTACAACTCTGAACTTCGCCTGCCGGTTTTCCGCTATTTGCTGAACCGCCCGCTCAAATCAGATTTTCTAAATAACTTCCAGGTGGTGGGTTTCGGAGATGTGGGAACAGCATGGACGGGAAAATCTCCCTACTCGGATGAAAATTCTTTGAACACGCAAATTATTGGCGGGCCGCCAAGCCCCATAACAGTTGTTGTTCAAACAAAACGCGAGCCCATTGTGGGCGGTTATGGCTGGGGAATCAGAAGCCGCCTGCTTGGTTATTTCATGCGCCTCGATTGGGCGCACGGCTGGGTAGATGGAAAATTTCAGCCGCGTGTTTTTTACTGGTCTTTCTCGCTCGATTTCTGACCGCTTCATCAGGAAATTTTATCTTTACATTCCTATAGTGCTTTTTTATGAACTCTAAAAATTTTTCTATGACAAATATTTTTATCCTGCTCGCGCTCGGATTGGTTGCCGGAATTTGCAGCGGAATGGTTGGAATCGGAGGAGGATTAATAATTGTTCCCGCACTGGTTTATTTTCTCGGCTTCACACAGCAATCCGCGCAAGGCGTATCGCTCACCATGTTTTTACTTCCCATCGGAATATTGGGAGTGTATAATTATTATAAGGGAGGACACATTAATTCTGAAACTATTCGCTTTGCGCTCATCATGTGCATCACCTTTGTAGCAGGAAGTTATTTTGGTTCAAAAATTGCCATCGGGCTAAACCAGGAAATTCTCAGAAAAGTTTTCGGAGCATTTGTGCTGCTTGTTGCGCTGAAAATGATTTTTGGAAAATAATTTATGGAACTGAAAGAAAAAATAAAATCGCTTTCCGAAAAATACCTGGATGAAATTATTTCCATCCGCAGGCATTTGCATGCCAATCCTGAATTATCGTTTGAAGAATACAACACTTCAAAATTTATTTCAGGAAAACTAAAAGAGTGGAAAATTCCTTTCAAATCCGGAATTGTAAAAACCGGAATCGTTGCTTTGATAGAAGGAAGAAAACTCTCCTCTCCTGCGGGAGAGGGGTTGGGGGTGAGGTCAATTGCATTGCGTGCCGACATGGATGCACTTCCCATAGAAGAAAAAAATAATATGGAATATAAATCTAAAAATGCCGGAGTCATGCATGCGTGCGGGCATGATGTGCATACTTCCTCCTTGCTTGGCGCTGTAAAAATTCTGAATGAACTCAAAAGCGAATTTTCTGGCACAATAAAAATTATTTTTCAGCCGGGAGAAGAAAAAGCACCGGGCGGTGCATCGCTGATGATTAAAGAAGGAGTTTTGGAAAATCCAAAACCGTCCGCAATTTTCGCGCAGCATGTTTTTCCTTCTCTCGAAACAGGCAAAGTTGGTTTCCGCAGTGGAAAATACATGGCGAGCACCGATGAGATTTATCTTACCGTGAAAGGAAAAGGCGGGCATGCGGCTATGAAAGGAACGTATGTGAATCCATTGCTAATCACTTCAGAAATTTTACTTGAACTTGAAAAAAAAATTTCTGATTGTAAAATCCCTACGGCTCTTGCTTTCGGAAGAATGCACGCAAACGGAGCAACGAATGTAATTCCTGATGAAGTGAAAGTTGACGGAACTTTTCGCACGATGGATGAAGCATGGAGAAAAGAAGCGCAGGAAATTATAAAATCAATTTGTGTTTCCATTGCAAGAAAATCAGGAGGTGATTGTTTGATTAATATATTGAACGGCTATCCTGCTCTTGTGAATGATGAACAAACTACTTCACGTGCAAAAAAATCTGCTGAAGAATTTCTTGGAAAAGAAAATGTGATTGAACTTGATTTGCGGATGACCGGAGAAGATTTTTCTTTCTACGCGCAAAAAATTCCTGCCTGCTTTTACCGGCTTGGAACCGGAAATATTTCCAGGGGAATTACTTCAGGCGTTCATACTCCGACTTTCGACATTGACGAGTCCGCTCTTAAAACCGGAATGGGTTTAATGGCATGGATTGCAGTGAATGAATTAAAATAAGATGAAAAAAATTTTCCTCCTGATTTTAATTTTCTTCTTCATTTTTTCATTCAGCAGTTGTTTTGATTCCTGCAAATCTCCGCAGGAAATTTCTTCAACCGATAATTCCGGTTCGTGCGATACTTCGCTATGGAAATATGTTTACAACCGCGACCGTTTACAATTGATAAAAAAATGTTTAACGGTTTCAGGAACCATTGAAGAAATCCGCAAAGAAAAAGATGGCGATGACCATATTCTTTTAAAGTTAGATGCAGGACAGGATAGTTTGCTCACAGATAAAAATAAAGAAAAGCAAAACGGAGATTTGGTGATTGAAGTTGTTTGCTTAAATACAATTAAGCAGGAAGATGCAGTTAATGCCTGTAAAGATTGTCCGGTTGTGCAGGTTTGGCCAAGAAGTTCGCATGTGAAAGTGAGAGGCTCATACGTGATTGACAGGCACCACGGCTGGGCGGAGATTCATCCGGTTTCAAAAATGGAATTGATAAAATAATTTCAGAAAAAATTTGTAACCAGTTTCGTTACAAAAAATCCTCCGAACAAAAGCCAGAGAAAAAGAATGCCTGCCAGTTGAATTGGTTTTGTTCCGGCTTCCCTGAATTTTGAAATTTGAGTTTCAAGTCCCAATGCGCACATGGCAATTGTCAGCAAAAATGTATCGGCAGTATTAATGGTTTCGATAGAATGGGAAGAAAATAAATTCATAGAATTAATTCCCGCAGCCAGAATGAATCCCAAAACAAAATAGGGAAGAGGAAATTTTCCGGAGGAAGTTCCGTTGCTTTTATTTTTCCGCACAATAAAAAAACCAAGCGCTATCAGCACGGGAACTAAAAGCATTACTCTTGTCATTTTCACAATCACTGCGCTGTTTGCTGCTGCTTCATTCGCTCCGTTGCCCGCCACAACTACCTGCGCTACTTCGTGAATGCTGCCTCCCGCAAAAATTCCAAACACATCAGAATTCATGTGAAGAATTCCGGAATGATACAGAGCAGGAAATAAAAACATGGAAATGGTTCCGAACAAAACCACTGTTGAAATTGCCACAACGGATTTGTGTTTTTCATTTTTCAGAACAGATTCGGTGGCGCATACAGCAGCCGCTCCGCAAATGGCGCTGCCTGCTGCGGTAAGCAATGCCAGATCTGAATCCATCCCGAATAATTTTTTTCCGAGAAAAATTCCCAGGAGCAAAGTGGAAATAACCATAATGAAACTAACGAGCAAACCCGGAGCGCCTACTTCAAGAATATTCTGAAACGTTATTCTGAATCCATAAAAAATAATTGCCGTGCGCAAAATATATTTTGTTGCAAATGCGGTGCCGGTGTTCAGTTTTTCAGAAATAGACGAAGGAAGCGCGTTGCCAAAAATAATTCCCATTATTATTCCAATCACTACCGGACTCATGCCGGAAGATTTCACAAATGAAGTTTGGGCAATGAATATTGCCGCAATGGCTATCAGAATAGAAAATAAAATTCCAAAATAGGAGGATGAAATTCGCTTCTCCGTATATAATAAAGTACTGCTCATTTTTCAATAATTAAATTCAGCTGCAAAGAAACTTCAAGAGTAGAAAAGCAAAAAGACAATTTTCAGTTGGATTATAGATTCTAACAAATGCAAAGTTGGGATTTTCATAGGAGAAATGGAAGTAAATTCAAATATTTCTAAGCTATCTATTTTTTACAACTAATTGAACAGTATAGCGGCTCTTGTGTTCAAGCAGAATTTTTTTTCCGATGCACACGCGTTCAATGGTGGATTGGTCATAATAGCGGATGGTAATAAGTTCAAGGTTATCGTTGTAAAGCACGCGGAAATTTTTTTTGAGATCCGAAATCAGAATTGGAATTTTCCGTTCATCGTTATCCACGCATACAGAAAAACTGATGGCAGAATTCTGCATCACATTAATTTTAACCGTGTGTTCGGAAAAAGTTTCAAATATATTGCTGAAATTTTTCTCCTCGATGAATGAAAAATCTTTCGGAGAAATGGAAAGAAGAATCTGATTTATCTTGAAAATGAAACAAGGAACCGGCAGCGGTGATTGAAAATCATTGATGACCGTTCCTTTTTCATCCGGCTGAAGAAATGATTTTACATAGAGCGGAATTTTTTTATTCTGCAGCGGCTTAATGGTTTTCGGATGAATCACCGTTGCACCATAGTAGGAAAGTTCAATCGCATCCTGATAACTCATCTGGTCAATTAATTTTGTTTCATCAAACCATTTCGGGTCGGCATTCATCACGCCCGGAACATCTTTCCAGATGATTACACTTTCGGCATTCATGCAGTAAGCAATAATTGCCGCTGTGTAATCAGAACCTTCGCGGCCAAGCGTAGTAGTAAAATTATCAGAGGTTTTTCCTATGAAACCCTGCGTAACAAAAATTCCGCCTACTTCAAAAAACGTTTTTGATTTCTGCTCTGTAAATTCCCAATCCACTTTTCCTTCTCTCCATGTGCTATCGGTGCGAATGATTTCCCGTGCATCAAGCCATTTGTTTTTTATTCCCGCTTCGTCCAGGTAAGCACTAACAATTTTTGTTGAAATAATTTCTCCGAATGAAACTATCCGGTCATATTCCGTATTATAAATGCCTGATGAATTGCTGGAAATATTTTTTTTTAGTTCCAAAAAAATATAGTCGAGTTCTTTGTAAATAGAATGTGAAGAATCAGCAAATAAATTTTTGATAACATCAGAATGATATTTTTTTATTTCTTCAAAAACGGAATTTTGATTTTCTCTTTTATAAAAAAAAGCGTCAACCAATTTTTCCAGCACATTGGTGGTTTTCCCCATAGCAGAAATTACCACAACGATATTTTCATCCGGAAATCTTTTCAGCACCGAGGCAACATTACGAACAGAATCTGTGTCTTTAACCGAAGCACCGCCAAATTTGAAAACCTTCATAAACTTTTTACTATTACTTTAGCAAAATTTTTATAGTGAACAAAGTTATTATTTCCTGAACAAGCATCTTCACATAATTTCATTTGATGTTCCTTTTCCGCCTGACTACGGAGGAGTAATTGATGTGTTTTACAAACTGAAGGCGCTTCACAAAGAAGGAGTGAAAATCACACTGCACTGTTTCGAATACGGGCGCGGAGAAAAAAAAGAACTGAACAACTATTGCGAAAAAGTTTTCTATTATAAACGCAAGGCGAACAAGCATTTGCTTTTTAATTCCCTTCCTTATATAGTATCGAGCCGGAAATCGGAAACACTAATTTCAAATTTACTGAAAGATGATTTTTCAATTCTATTTGAAGGATTGCATTGCTGCTTTCATTTGAACGATGAGCGGTTGAAGCGCAGAAAAAAAATTGTGCGCATGCATAACATCGAGCACAATTACTATTCCAATCTTGCCAAAGTTGAAAAAAGTTTTTTCCGCAGAAAATATTTTGAAAGCGAAGCAAAAAAACTTGAACAATTCGAATCAATTTTAAAATATGCGGATACAATAGCAGCAATTTCTCCTTCCGATACAAATGAATTGAACACTCGCTATAAAAATGCTGTAAATATTATGGCATTTCATCCGCATGATAAAATTGAAATCAAAGAAGGAAGAGGAGATTTCGCGCTGTATCATGGAAGTTTAGCAGTGGGAGAAAATAATAAAGCCGCGCTTTATCTGGTGAATGAAATTTTTAATGACATAAATATTCCTTTTGTCATTGCAGGAAATGGAGCTTCAGAGGAATTGAAAGATGCAATAAGAAATAAAAAAAATATTTCTCTACGAGAAAATATTTCAACTCAGGAAATTTATCAACTGGTGCAGCAAGCACAACTGAATATTCTCCCCACGTTTCAGGCAACGGGAATAAAACTTAAACTGCTTTCAGCGCTTTATACCGGAAAACATTGTTTGGTAAATTCTCCTATGGTAAAAGATACCGGACTTGAATCCCTTTGTCCTGTTGCAGATTCATCAGAAGAAATGAAAAAAGAAATTTTCCATTTAATGAAAATTTCTTTCAGCGAAGATGAAAAACTGAAACGTGAAAAAATTCTCTCGGAAAAATTTTCGAATCAGGCAAACATCAGGAAACTGATGGAGTTATTTTAGTGTCTGTTATTCTTCCGTTCTCGCAGCGAATGGTTCTTCCTGTAAAATGTTCGAACAAATGAAAATCATGAGTGGCAATCATCACTGCTCTTCCCGCTTTTGAAATTTCATAAAGCAGCCCGACAATTTCCTGCGCGGTTTCGGTATCGAGATTTCCGGTTGGTTCATCGGCAAGAATAACTTCCGGTTCATTAATCAGTGCGCGCGCGATGACAACACGCTGCTGTTCTCCCCCAGAAAGTTCGTGCGGCATTTTAAAACCTTTCGTACCAAGATTTACTTTTTCCAAAACTTCCTGTGCACGTTTCAGCGCATCATCTTTATTTTTCCAGCCGGTTGCTTTCATCACAAAAAGTAAATTATCGTTCACGCTTCGGTCGGATAGCAATTGAAAATCCTGAAACACAATTCCAAGTTTTCTTCTGAGCAGAGGAATTTCCTTTCGTTGTATTTTTTTCAAATCGTAGCCGGCAATTTTTCCTTCACCTTGCAAAAGCGGAATATCTGCATAGAGCGTTCGCAGCAAACTGCTCTTTCCGCTTCCTGTTTTTCCAACGAGGTAAACAAATTCTCCTTTGTCAATGGTGAGTGAAATATTGGTAAGAACTAAATTATGTTTCTGAAAGATAGACGCCTTGCTGAATTCTATAATTGTATCGAGCGGCATGAAGCAAAGGTACATTTCTCTTTTCGAACTTACTTTATTATACGTGCCTCTTTTAACAACGCTTCGTTAATAAGTAAGGATTCAAATCATAATTCATTTTCGCTTACGGCATAATTTTAACAGCAGAAAATTTTTATGAACAAGCGGACAGCAATTTATATTTTTCTCTTCGGATTATTTTTTCTGATTTGCATTGCGTTGTTTTCGCAGAAGACGATGGTCTATACAAATCTAGATGCGGATTTCAAATTGGCACTCGAACTTTTCCAGAAACAAAAATTCGGTTCAGCACAAAAACAATTTTCAAAAATTATTTCTCACTACGGCAATGAGCCGCATAACTTAATCCGGATTGACGCAGAATATTATTCCGCTCTCTGCGCGCTGGAACTTTTTAATAAGGACGCGGAACTGCTTCTGAAAAATTTTATTTCTGTTCATCCCGAATCTCCGCGCACTCAAACCGCCTATTTCCAATTGGGAAAATATAACTATAGAAAAAAACAATACAACAAAGCACTGGAGTGGTTTGCAAAGGTGGATGTGTATGACTTGAACAACGAAGAGTTATCGGAATTTTATTTTAAACGCGGATATAGTTTTTTTGAGGAAGACAGCATGGTGCAGGCGAAAAAAGATTTTTTCGAAATCAAAGACATTGACAATAAATACGCTTCACCGGCAACTTATTATTACGGGCATATTTCTTATCGTGAAAAAAATTATCAGACCGCACTTCAGCATTTTCAGAAATTAAAAAGAAATGAAAACTTCGGAGCGATTGTTCCTTATTATATAGCCCAGATTTTTTTTCTGCAGGAAAAATACGACAGCGCCATTGTTTATGCCAAGCCGCTGCTCGATTCCGGAAATGTGAAGCGGGTTCCCGAACTCACAAAAATTATGGGCGAATCTTACTACCGCACTTCAAAATATAATGAGGCAATTCCCTATTTGGAAAAATATAAATCGTTAGCGGGAAATTTAAATCGCAATGAATGGTATCAGCTTGGATATGCGTATTACAAAATTGAAAAATTTTCCGAAGCAATTCCATGCTTTCAGAATTCCATAGCGGAAAGAGACAGCATTTCACAAAACGCACATTATCATCTGGGAGATTGTTATGTGCGGGTTTCCATCGTGGAAAAAAAATCATTGCACATGCTCGCTAAAAATTCTTTTGAAGCAGCATATAAAATAGATTTTGATAAATCAATTACGGAAGATGCACTTTTCAATTACGCGAAACTCTGCTATGAACTTTCGTACTCACCTTTCAACGAAGCGCTCTCCGCACTCAGCGCATACATAAATAAATATCCCGATTCTCCGCGGCTCGATGAGTGCTATAAATACCTGGTGAATGTTTATCTCTCCACAAAAAATTACAAAGAGGCGATGAAATCCATTGAGAGCATGAAATCGCTGAATGAGGAAATGAAAACGGCTTACCAGAAAATTTCTTTTCTCTACGGCTTGCAATTATTCGCCAACAATCACTTGCAGGAAACAATTATTTACCTGAATAAATCTTTAACTCATCCTGTGAACAGCACCTATACTTCACTCGCGCATTACTGGAAGGGCGAAACTTTTTACCAGATGTCGGAAAAAGCAGGAATGAAATTCGGTTTGGATTCTTCCATCCTTTCCTACAAAACATTTCTCTCTTCTCCCGGAGCAATCAACAACAATGAATTTTTCGCAGCACATTATAATCTCGGCTACGCAAACTTTAAAAAGGAGAATTATTCCGAAGCCAATGTTTGGTTCAGAAAATATGCAGGATTAAAATCAAACGAGCCGAAAGAAAAAATGAACGATGCCTATTTGAGAATTGGCGATGGTTTTTTCATGATGAAAGATTACACTAATGCAGTGGATTATTACGATGAAGCGCTGAAAACCGGAAAGCGCGATGCCGATTACGCGCTCTACCAGAAAGCACTTGCACAAGGCGTGCTCGGAAAAAAAGAAGCGAAGGTGAATACGCTCGCAGAACTTCTCTCGAACTATTCCGGCAAACAAAACCTGCCTGCGGCAGGCAGGTATGAAGCGGCAGCAAAATTTGAACTCGCAAATACGTATGTGCAACTGAACAATGATGAAAACGCACTGGCATACTATAAAAAAGTTGTGAATGAACATCCGGAAACTTCTTTCACTCCGCGCGCGCTGCTGCAAATAGGAAGAATAGAAGCGAAGAAAAAAGAATACGACCATTCACTTGCAACGCTCGATAAAGTCCTTGCTTCCTATCCGAAAACCACCGAAGCATTTGAAGCCATCCGCGCCATGCGCGATATTTACAAAGCGAAAGGCGACATGGATGCATACGAAGCGAAACTGAAAAACATTCCTTATGCTGCCGTCACACTCGCTTCACTCGATTCAAGCAATTACGATGTGGCATTTGATTTTTACGACAAAGGCGATTGCGATAACGCAATTAAAAATTTCACAAAGTACATGGAAAAATATCCGAACGGAATTTTTCTCATTCAGGCAAATTATTACAAAGCCGAGTGCGATTTCAAAAATAAAAATTACGAGGCGGCTCTTGGCGGATATCAGTATGTGCTTGATAAACCACTCAACGCTTTCACTGAGTCATCTTTGCTGAAAGGAGCTGGAATAAATTACCGGAATAAAAATTATGAGAGTGCGCTGAAGCAATACGGGCGTCTGGCAGAAGTGGCGGAATATCCCGCAAATGCAAGCGAAGGAAAAACCGGAACCATGCGCTGCTTCTTCAATGTGGGAAAATTGGATTCGGCAAGCGCGGCAGCAAAAAAAGTTCTGGAAATTGAAAAAGTTTCCGATGAAACAAAAGCCGAAGCGCATTTCATCATAGGGAAAAATTATTCGGATATAAAATATTATGATTTGGCGGCAAAAGAATTTCTGGCGGTAACCTATCTGACAACGAGCGAGAAAAGCGCGGAAGCAAAATACAACATTGCCTACAACCAGTTTCTCACAGAGCAATACAAAGAATCGCAGAAAACAATTTTTGAATTGATTAATCAGCAGCCCGGCTATGACTACTGGATTGGCAAAGGATTTATTCTTCTCTCGGATGATTATGCCGCCCTAAAAGATTTATTCAACGCAAAGTATGCATTGCAGGCGTTGATTGAAAAATCTTCGAACATAGAATTAGTTACAATCGCAAAAGAAAAATTAAACCGGCTGAATGAAATTGAAGCGAAAGCAAAAGCCGAAGCCGAACTGAAAAAAGAAAAGAAAGTTGAAACTGAAATACAATTCAAACCCGATAATCCGAAGGACTCGGCATTGTATAAACAGGAAGGGAAGTAAGAGGTAAAAAGTAAAAAGTAAAAAGTAAAAATGAAAAAGAACAGGAACATACTTGTGATTTTATTTTTCTGCACAATAAATTCGTTTGCGCAGAAAATTCTCAAAGACACCACCGTTACAGTTGTAAAAGCATTTCAGCCAACGATTGCCGATGCTTTCAAAATAAATGAAATGCCGGTGGTAAAAGATTCTGTTCCGCCTATTCCAAATCTTTCCTACTCCATCCATTCAAAAAAAGTTTTCACTCCGTTCACCGTTGAACCGCTGAAGCCGGCAAAAATGGTGGGAGAGCCGCTCGTAAAACTTTACAACGGCTTGGTGAAACTCGGTGCAGGAAATTACAACACTCCCTATGCAGAAATTTTTTACAACAACGGACGCTCAAAGGAATATTCTTACGGAACTCACCTGAAACATTTTTCCTCCAGCGCAAACATGGAAGGTTACGGCTTCGGGGGAACAAGCGACAACCGGATTGAACTCTACGGAAAAAAATTTCTGCGCAAGCAAACACTCAGCGGAGGATTGGATTACAGCAGGAATGTTATTCATTATTACGGATACGATACATCCGCTTTATTTATTACGGATAACAACTATATCAAACAGCGCTATTCAAACATCGGGGGAAATGCTGCGCTGCAAAGCCATTACAGCGATTCCATTCATACAAATTATTTTCTGAAACTGAAATACTACAACCTCTCCGATTTTTATTCCACTTCTGAAAATAATATTTATGCATCGGGAGATTTCAGCGGCTATTACGAAAAGCAGTTGATTCATCTTCCGGTTACGGTGGATTATTACAACAACAAATCGAAAACAGATACGGCAAACTCAGCGCTCATTTCCCTTTCGCCCTACTTAACTTCCGCAGGAGAAAAATGGAGCGCACGCATTGGAGTGGGAATTTTCATGGAAGGAAACGAACACGATAAAAGCCGTTTTGCTTTTGCACCGAAAATTGATTTTAATTATAATGCAGTGGACAACATTCTCATTCCCTATGCAGGAGTTACCGGAGGATTGAAAAAGAATTCTCTCCAAACACTCACGGATGAAAATCCTTTTCTTATTCCTGCGCCAAACATAAAAAACACAAACACCAAATGGGAAATCTATGGCGGCATGCGCGGAAGCATCAGCAAAACCGTTTCGTACAATGCGCGCACTTCCTACAGCAAAATTGAGGACCTGTATTTTTTTGTGAACGATTACAGCGATGCTTTCAAAAAAGGATTCAACACGGTTTACTATGATGTTTCCCTGCTGAATGTGCACGGAGAATTGCAGTACCAGCACACCGAGAAAATAAAATTCATGGCAAAAGGCGATTACAACAAATACACTCTGCCTTCCGACAGCATGAGCCCCTGGCACCGGCCGCCTATGCAACTTACCTTCACTGCAAATTATAATCTGAAAAATAAAATTGCGGCAACTGCCGATGTGTTTGTGATTGGAAAACGCTTCGCTAATTCGTACGGGCAGGTGCCTTCCGCAAATCCGCCAAGCGTGGTGTGGACAGGTATTACGGAATTAAAACCCATAGTGGATGTAAATCTTGGATTGGAATACCGCTACAGCAAAAAACTTTCCGCCTTTGTGCATTTGAACAATCTTGGTTTCTCGCGCTATTATATCTGGAATAATTATCCTTCGTATAAATTTAATTTCATGGCTGGGATTTCGATGGCATTTTGATTGTTTCTTTTATTCCCCTTACCTGTCTTATAACTGAAACGCTTTCCTTTTATCTTTGCCGTCATGAAATTTAACCGCAATCTGTTGCCGTTGGTTTTTTTATTTTTCATTTTCTATTTTCCATTTTTTGTTTCTGCTGCCGCACCGCTTTCCGCCAGCGCGGGAAACAACACGGGCGTTTGCCCGGGTGATTCCGTTCAGATTGGAGGAAACCCCGCAGCCACCGGAGGAACTCCGCTTTATGTTTTTTCCTGGCAGCCCGCTGCTTCGTTGAGCAATCCTGCTATTGCAAATCCGTATGCGCAGCCGTCTGCTTCCACCAATTACACGCTCACGGTAACTGATGCAATGGGAAATTCTTCTATGTCGGTGGTGAATGTTTCCGTTTATTCTCTTCCCACAGTAAGCGCAGGTCCCGATCAAACCATTATTGAAGGAACAAATACTGTTTTGCAGGGAAGCGGAGCCCTGCATTATTACTGGACTCCCACTCTATATCTTTACATGCAGAATTCCGCCACACCGGTTGCCGAGCCGCAGGACAGCACCACGTTTTGCGTAATAGGCGTGGACGGAAACGGCTGTGCAAATGCCGACTGCATGAAAATTTATGTCATACCCAGCGATGAATTATTTTTTTACAATGCTTTTACTCCCAATCATGACGGGCTGAACGATGTTTTTTACATAGGAAACATTATGAAGTATCCGGAAAACAGATTTGAAGTATACAACCGAAACGGAAAATTGGTCTACAACGCTGCACCTTATCTGAATGACTGGGACGGCAAAGTGGACGGAAACGAACTTCCCTGCGCCACCTATTATTATGTGCTTGACCCCGGAAGCGGAAAAGAAAAAATTCACGGAGCAGTTACCATTATACGATGAAACATTTATTAAAATATTTTTCTTCCGTTAGAATTTTTATTTTGCTTTTCTATTTGTCCTATGTCATTTGTCATTTGTCATTTTCACAGCAGATGCCTTACTACACACAGTTCAAGCCGAACAACATTATGCTCAATCCCGCAGTGGCGGGCACCAAACGCATTATGGACGCGCGCCTCTTTTACCGCAACCAGTGGACGGGCTTTGACGATGCGCCTGTTACCATGGGATTTTCTGCCAACAGCCGTTTCATGAACGGAAGCATGGGAGCGGGCATTGCTTATTTCAGCGATAAAACCGGACCCACTTCGCGCAATGATTTTGCGCTGGCGTATTCTTACCACGCAAAGTTTGACGATGTGGAACTTTCGCTGGGCGCTGCGGGGCATTTGCTGAGTTACTTAGTGGACGGAAGCAAACTGCACATGCACATTCCGTTCGACAATGCCATTGACCTGGCGGCTTTTCAGAAGAAAAAAGTATGGGATGCCAGCGCGGGCGCTCTCTTTTACAACGACCGCTTTCATGTGGGCGTGAGCGTGCTGAATTTTATGGAGCCCACCATCAACTATTATCCGAATGACGACACGCTGCATAAAACAAAAATTCACATGGTGCCGCACGTATACGGAAGCGTGGGCTATAACTGGTCGGGGCAGGAGGACTGGATTTGGGAAAATTCATTGCAGGCAGTGTACTCCGCTTTTAATCCCATAGTGGTTGATTATAACCTGCGCCTGCATTATAAGCAGGTGATTTTTGGCGGGCTTTCCATCCGCCTGCGCGATGCCATTGCGCTGAATGCGGGCGTTACCATTGCCGGAGAATTTCACATCAGTTACTCCTATGATTTTATTGTTTCGCCCCTGAGCGCTTACCAGAGCGGCTCGCATGAAATCATGCTTGCCTGGAGTTCCAATTTAGGATTGGATAAGCAAAAAAAATACGATACCTCGCGCTTTAAACGGCAGCGGTACGGGTATATGTTTTGAAAATAAAACCTCGTCCTCATTTTTTAATGTACTGTTTTCAATGTTTCAATTTTCCTGCTATGGATATTTTTTATGTATTCAGCGAATAAAAATAATTCCCATCTCAGGTTCTGTTTTCAGAACTTTAAGAATAGAAGGAGCAAGTTCAACAACTGTATCTGGGCGGACAAACTTTAGATCAAGCAGCAGCACCGCAACAGGAAATTTTTTCAAACTCTGCTGGAAGTGAAGATTTTTATCGGCAGTAATCAGGATTTCAAAATCATTTGCAATCATTAAGCCAAGCAGTTCCCCGTTTCGTTTTCCATCCCAATCCATTTCCTGAACAGTAAAAATACGGAACGATTTTCCCAAATGCTTTTTCAGCACTTTAGGAATATTTTCGTCTAAAAGAATTTTCATTTCAGGCAATCAGAAGTTTTTCTGCGGACTTAAGCAGAGAAAGCGCCTGTTTCTTTTTTACGGAGGGGAAATCATTTAGAAATTCATCAAGCGAATAATTTCCTTCCAGGTAATCAAAAAGCGTTTGAATGGGAACGCGCGTTCCGCGAAAAACAGGAGTGCCTCCCAAAATTTCACGGTCAACATTAATTATATCTCTATTTTGCCTTTGTTTCATCATAAACAAATTTACAAATAAAAATTATAACCTTCTTCTTTATGTTTATTCATTTGAATCAACATTTACAGCATAGCTTCCCTCGCTACGCTCGTTAACACAAGTCCTCGGTTGGCATTTTATAAAAGTAAAACTATTTCCGGCAAAGATGCCGCAGATACAGCAACCGCTTCGCAACAGAGTTTTTTCTCTTTCCCATTCTTCTTGTAAAACATAAAATCGTACATTCGTTTTCTAAAATTATTTACCATGAAAAAGTTTTTCTTTTTACTTCTTACCTCTTACTTCTCACTTCTCACTTCCCACGCCCAGTATCCTTCACAAAACATCACCCTGCTTTCGCACTGGGATACTACCACGGCATACATTCCGCAGGAAAATTATTACCACATCCGCTACAACAGCATCTGGGGCTGGGCTGATACGGTGAAGAACCGCGAGTATGCCATCCTGGGTTCGGGAAGGGGAACTTTTTTTATTGATGTTACCACGCCTGCCGTTCCTGTGGTGCGCGCCTTTGTTCCGGGCAGGCGCGATTCGTGCATCTGGCGCGAATATAAAACCTACAAGAATTATCTCTATGCCGTGAGCGATGATTCTCCTCCCAACAGCATTCAGATTATTGATATGAGTTACCTTCCCGATTCCGTTCACGTGGTGTATGACCAGGATACGCTGGCGCAGCATGTGCACAGCATTTTCATTGACGAAGCCAACGCGCGCATGTATCTGAACATTGCCACTTACAAAGACGGAAGCCATTCGCAAATGGCAATGTGTTCGCTTACCAATCCAATTGCTCCGTACATACTGCGGAAACTGGAACAGGATTATCCGGCCGAAGACAATGTGCACGATTGCTTTGTGCGAAACGATACCTGTTATGCTTCCTGTTCCTACGATGGCTTGCATATTTATAAATATGCATCGAATAAATTTACCGAAGTGGGTGCCATTACCGGCTATGAACCGGGAGGCGCTTACAATCACAGCAGCGCGCTTACGGCAAACGGCAAAACGCTGATTTTTGCCGATGAAGTTCCGGCAAACCTCACGGTGAAATCACTCGATGTTTCCAATTTCAGCAACCTGAAAATTCTCGATAAGTTTAAATCCACTCCCGCCACCACCGCCACTCCGCATAATCCCTTCATCCGCAACGGAAGCAACTCGCACGTGGTGATAGCGTATTACGCAGACGGTGTTCAGATTTTTGACATTACCAATCCTTCCAATGTTACGCGCACCGGGTATTTTATTTCAAGCCCGGGTGGCTGTCCCACTTGTCCCAGCCAGGATTATTTCAGCTGCTGGGGAGTTTACATTGATTTGCCCAGCAAAATTGTGCTGGCAAGCGATATGCAGAACGGGCTTTTTGTGCTGGATGCCGCTGCCGCTATGGGAGTTAGGCCATTGAATTCCTCAGCTGCTGATGCGCAATGCTATCCGAACCCATTCACCGCTAATTTTGAAATTACTTTTACGCTTCCGGCAAATGAAAAAATCAGGTATGAATTAGCAGATGCGGAAGGAAAAACCATTATGAAGAAAGAAGCAGCGCTTCCCGCAGGAAAAACATCTCTCACTTTCGAAGGAAAAAATCTTCCTGCCGGCTCGTATCTTCTTTTGGTAAAAGGAGAAAAAACTTCTTTCACGAAAAAAATAATTAAAAGCAAGTAATAATAGAAGAACAGCATTCAGGGCTAAAGCCCAACGCGTTTGCAATCCATTAACCCCGACCTTAAGGTCGGGGCTACAAAAACAACAACAACGAACACGGGCTTTAACCCACAACAACAAACTATTTACAGATGAAACAAATTTTTATTTCTCTTTTTATTTCAGCCGTTGTTTTCATCAGCGTGGAAGCCGCGCTTCCGCGAAAAGAAAATCCGCAGCAAAGCGTGGTAAAAGCAAAGTTGCTTGAAAAAATTACCCGCAAGCCCGGTGAACTTATTATTCCCTATGAGAAATGGCAGTTGCCGAATGGTTTAACAATTGTAATACACGAAGACCACTCCGACCCTATTTTATATTTCGATGTAACGTATCACGTGGGTTCCAACCGCGAGCAAGTGGGGCGCTCGGGCTTCGCGCATTTCTTCGAGCACATGATGTTTCAGGGCTCCGACCACGTGGCAGATGAAGAACATTTCAAAACCGTTTCGGAAGCAGGCGGAACATTGAACGGCTCCACCAACTTCGACCGCACCAATTATTTTGAAACCGTTCCTTCCAATTATCTCGAACGCATGTTCTGGCTGGAATCAGACCGCATGGGATTTTTGCTCGATGCCGTTACACAGCCCAAGTTTGAAGTGCAGCGCGCCACCGTGAAAAACGAGCGCGGGCAGAATTATGACAACCGTCCTTACGGACTTGCATTTGAAAAAACTTTGGAAGCGCTTTTTCCCTACGGGCATCCCTATTCGTGGAGCACAATTGGATATATTGAGGACTTGAACCGCGTGGATGTTGGCGATTTAAAAAGATTCTTTCTCCGCTGGTACGGACCCAACAATGCAACGCTCACTGTGGCAGGCGATGTAAAACCGGAGGAAGTAATTAAGTATGCAGAAAAATATTTTATGCCCATTCCCAGAGGACCGGAAGTGAAAAATATTCAGAAGCAAATGGGTGTGCTCGATAAAGACCGTTACATTTCTTACGAAGACAACATCCGCTTCCCCATGCTGATGGCAACTTTTCCTTCCGTGCCGGCTTACGATAAAGACGAAGCCGCGCTCGATGCGCTCGCTTCCATTCTTTCGGAAGATAAAAATTCCATCTTCTACCAGAATTTTGTGAAAGCGCAAAAAGCATACGATGCCAGCGTAAATAATTTTTCTGCGGAAGTAACCGGAATGTTTTTCATGCAGGTGCGCGCGCTGCCCGATAAAGCGCACACCACCAATCCGAAAGAGCCGGCTTATTTTCCGCTGGCAAAAACCGATTCGCTCCTGCACGCATCGCTGATGGAATTTGAGAAGCGCGGTGTTTCCGATGAGGACTTGAAAAAATTCAAAGCGAAATTTGAAGCGCGCACCGTTCAATCGCTCAGCAGCGTGCGCGGAAAAGGCGCGCAGCTGGCAGCGAATCAAACTTTCACCGGCAATCCCGACCAGATTAGAAAAGATATGCAGCGCTATATGGCGCTTACCAAAGAAGACGTGATGCGCGTGTTTAACCAGTATGTGAAAAACAAACCCGCAGTTTACCTCAGCGTGGTGCCCAAAGGAAAAACAAACATTGCCGCCAAGCCCGATAATTTTCAGCCGCCAAAAAGAAATGCTGAGGACGGAAAAGAAAGCGCAGAATATAAAAATTTATCCTACAACAAAGCGAAAGATAATTTCGACCGCAGCAAAAAGCCGGGTTCGGGAGCCAATCCCGTAGTGAAAGTTCCGGATTTCTGGACAGAAAATTTTTCAAACGGAATGAAAGTGATTGGCATGAGGAACGATGAAATTCCCACCGTAAATATTACAGTATCTATGGAAACCGGGCACCGCGCAGAAGAACTTTCAAAAGCAGGGCTCGCGCATCTTACTGCGTCATTAATGGATGAATCCACGCAGCAGCACACGGCAGAACAGATTGACGATATGCTGAGTTTGATCGGCAGCGAAGTTTCTTTTTCGGCAGATGACGAGGAAATCACCTTCAACATTTCTTCGCTCGTAAAAAACTTAGATGCCACGCTGAAAATTGCCGAAGAGAAACTCTTCCAGCCGAAATTCGCGCAGGAGGACTTTGACCGCCTGAAAGAAGAACAACTGAACACCATCAGCAACCAGTCAACCCAGCCGGTGGTGATTGCGAATAATGTTTACCGCAAACTGCTCTACGGAAAAGCACATATTCTTTCAACTCCCATTGTGGGAACAAAAGAATCTGCCTCCTCGCTCACGCTGGAGGAGGTGAAGAATTTTTACGCGAATAAATTTTCTCCTTCCATAGTCAAAACCGTGGTGGCGGGAGATGTAACAAAAGAAAACATTCTGCCCAAACTTGGTTTCCTGAAAACATGGCAGGCGAAAAAAGTGGAGAACCCGCAGCAGCCCGCCACTCCTTCCATTGACAAAACAAGAATTTATTTTGTGAATAAAGATAACGCTCCCCAATCGGAAGAGCGCATTGGTTTTGTTTCCCTGCCTTACGATGCCACGGGAGAATTTTACCGCACTTCGCTCGCCAATTATATTTTAGGCGGAGCATTCAACAGCCGCATCAACCTGAACCTGCGCGAAGAGAAAGGATGGACCTACGGAGCGCGCTCGGGTTTTTACGGAACAAAATACGCAGCGCCTTTCACCGCGCAGGCAGGCATTAAAGGCGATGCCACCGACAGCGCCATTGTGGAATTCATGAAGGAAATAAAAAATTATGCGGACGCAGGAATCAAAGACGATGAACTTGCGTTTACCAAAAGTTCCATCGGGCAGCAGGATGCATTACGCTATGAAACCAACGGGCAGAAATCCTTTTTCATAAAACGCATTCTTGATTATAACCTTTCAAAGGATTTTGTGGACAAGCAGCAGGAAATTCTGAAAAAGATTTCGAAAGAAGAAATAAATAAGGTTGCGAAAAAAAATCTTCCTTACAACAACATGGTGATTGTGATTGTGGGCAACCGCGCAAAATACCTGGAGCGCATTAAAAAGTTAGGATACGAAGTGATTGAACTGGATGCGGAAGGAAACCAGTTGTGAAGAGCAGGTCAGTACAAAATTCCTATCTTTGCGCTATGAATTGGAAACAACATATTGTATCGGATAAAAATATTTTGCTCGGAAAGCCCACCATAAAAGGCACACGGATTTCAGTTGACCATATCATTTCACTTCTTGCGCAGGGCTGGACGGAACAAAAAATTTTGGATAACTATCCCCGCCTGACGAATGAAGCATTGAAAGCGGTGTTTACATACATACACGAATGTATGCAGGATGGTTTGCTTTATTTTCCTTCCAGAAAATCCGCCTGATGAAACTTCTTGCCAACGAAAACTTTCCTCTCGACAGCATACTCTATCTTCGAAAAAAAGGATATGATATAAAAGCCATCGGAACAGATTTTTCAGGAATCACTGATAAAGAAATAATTGCAATCGCTGAAAAAGAAAACCGAACCATTATAACTTTTGATAAGGACTACGGAGAACTGATTTTCAAATTCGGCAATAAGCCCGCCAGCGGTGTGATTTACCTTCGCCTTGATTATTACGCTTCGAATGAACCTGGAAAAATAATTGAGCGTATGCTTTCCGTTCCAAGGTTCAGCACCTTGCGAAAACTTACCGTGTTCGATGGAAATACATTAAGGCAAAGAACTTATTAAAAAATAAATTCCGCGGTGATTGTGATTGTGGGCAACCGCGCAAAATATTTAGAGCGCATTAAAAAGTTAGGATACGAAGTGATTGAACTGGATGCGGAAGGAAATCAGTTGTGAGAGCGGTTTGCTGATGGAGATTTTTTTATTAGACCTCTTTCATAATTCAATTTTTTGCCACAAAGGCACAAAGGCACGAAGAAATACACACAAAAAATACAGGGCTGTTCTTGGTGAATCTTGGTGACTTTGTGTTTTAGTGGCAAGTTGTTTTTTCTTTTCTGAAATGATATCTTACCATTTTTTCACTTTATCGTTACAATTTGGGGACCGACATTAATGTCTGTCCACATTATCGTAACGTCTGTCCGCAAAATGTAAAGATTGTTTCACTTTATCTTAACATTTGTCCGCAAATCATTGACATTTTTTCACTTTATCGTTACAATTTGGGGACAGACACCCGAATTCAAGAACTTAGCGCAACAAATCGACCTAGTAGATTTGTTGTATGGAAACACAGAATTATCACAGATTAAGTTATAAAGAGCGTGTCGTAATCGAGACACTTTTG
>JACQAL010000005.1 GCA_016195025.1 Bacteroidota bacterium
ATAAAGGAAGGTGACTTTTTTTCACCCAAAAGTGTCTCGATTACGACACGCTCTTTATAACTTAATCTGTGATAATTCTGTGTTTCCATACAACAAATCTACTAGGTCGATTTGTTGCGCTAAGTTCTTGAATTCGGGATTCGTTTTCCGAGTTATGATATTTAGAGCGCTGAATTCCAACTACAGGTTCTTTCGATTTTCTTTTTTTCTTTTCCATTTCCTTCAGAACACGGATGGAAACCCATCGCCTGCAATAGTGTTCATCCAAATTACTTCCGTGAGGATTGTGAAGCTGATTCAGGTGAAGTTCCTTTGTCAAAGCATAATGCCCTGTTCCGATTTTGTTGTCGAAGCGCAGGAAGAAAAGATTATTCAGGTTGAAATGATAAGGTAGAATATTTGTCAGGCGATGAATAAATGTTTCGTGCGAAGAGGTGTATTTGGAAATCAGTTTCAGGAAATTTTCTTCACTCCATTTTTTTGCAGAGAAGAACTTTTCCATATCAGCAACAAGCGATTGCTCATTCATCAGCAATGCGCCTGCAAAATAGGATGCTTTAAAATTATTGAGCACGTGGTCGAACGATTCCACTTTCATCAGCGGAAGCGTGAAAGGTCTTTCCTTCAAATGCAAATAGTGAAAACCAATTTCTCTTGCCATGATAAATGCGCGCTGAGAATCATCGAGCGCGGGGTTCAGCAGGAGTTTTTTCTTTCCTTCGAGAGAAACAGCACGCATGTGCTTTATCTCTTTATATGTCGGAAGTTCTGTATCATTCACTTCATACCCAAATTCTTTTTCCAGAATTTTCTGAAGCGTTGCGGGTTTAACCGATACCTTATTATTAATAGAATGTTTTTCCGCAAACGAGTTCGCGGATTTTTCAAGTTCGGGAAAATAATTTTCATGAGATTCCTGGTAAGAGCGAAGAACGGCAAGAAGAAAATGTTCCTGTGTAAACTCATGGTTGCGCGCCACTTCAATGATGGTGGAGATAAATGCGTTCACTTTCGCGGGAGCATTTGAAATCAGTTCCACCAGTTTATGCCTGTCAATGCCGAACATCTCAAACGGAATCTCATCCAGAATTTTTGAATCAAGCACCGAAGCGATGGGTGCATGCGCTTTGTGAAGTTTTATGGAAACCAGTTTATCATAAGGAATGTCCAGCGCTTTGGAAAGTGAAGCAATTTTTTCTCCCGATGGATACTTTTTGCCTTTTTCTATTTCATTCAGGTAAGAAACCGATAGATGGCTTTTCTCGGCAAGTTCAACAAGCGAAAGGTTCTGTTCGCTTCGAAGTTGTTTAATCTTCAGCCCGAAAATGATTTTGATATTACCTCCGCTTAACTGCACGGACAAATATAGCAACTTGTTAACGGAATGTACGCAGATTGTTGAAAAAATTCTTTTAGCGAAATTTCGCTGATTGAAAATATTCGTACTATTGCGCAATGTTTAACCCTAATTCATACTAACATGTCGCCCGTAACTGCTACTCTCCTGAAAGGAATCGAAATCAATGCTCCCGTGCTGGATGCGCACATGAGCATTCTCACTACCGATGCACTTGAGTTCATCGCGCATCTTCACCGCAGGTTCAATGTGAGAAGGAAACAACTTCTTGCAAAACGTTTCGAGCGCCAGCAGGAAATTGACAAAGGAATTTTTCCTTCTTTCCTTCCGGAAACCAAACACATCCGCGAGAGCGAATGGACTGTGGCTCCGCTTTCCAAAGATTTGCTCGACCGTAGAGTTGAAATTACCGGTCCGGTTGACCGCAAGATGATTATCAATGCGCTCAACTCAGGAGCGAATGTTTTCATGGCGGATTTTGAGGATTCCACTTCACCGACATGGAATAATATCATTGAGGGACAAATAAATCTTCGCGATGCAGTGAGCGGAACGATTACCTATTATAATAACGCGAATGGAAAAACCTATCGCCTCAATGAAAAAACTGCCGTGCTGTTTGTCCGTCCGCGCGGATGGCACATGGAAGAAAAACATTTCTTGGTGGACGATGAATTTATTTCCGCTTCCATATTTGATTTCGGATTATACTTCTATCACAATGTTCACGAACTTCTGAAAAAAGGAACTGCTCCGTATTTCTATCTGCCGAAAATAGAAAGCCATCTGGAAGCGCGATTATGGAATGAGATTTTTACGGAAGCGCAGAAATTATTGAACATTCCTCTCGGAACAATTAAAGCAACCGTTCTGATTGAAACAATTCTCGCTTCGTTCGAGATGGATGAAATTCTTTTTGAACTGCGTCAGCATTCTGCGGGATTAAATTGCGGACGGTGGGATTATATTTTCAGTTTCATAAAAAAGTTCCGCGCGCATTCGGATTTTGTTCTGCCGGAACGCTCTCAGGTTACAATGACCACACACTTCCTGAGAAGTTATTCCCAGCTACTGATTCAAACCTGCCACAAACGAAATGTTCACGCGATGGGAGGAATGGCCGCTCAGATTCCGATTAAGAATGACGAAGAAACAAACCTGATTGCTCTTGAAAAAGTCTGCACGGATAAAGAACGCGAGGCAAAAGACGGACATGATGGAACATGGGTTGCGCATCCTGCCCTTGTTCCGATTGCAAAAGAAATTTTTAACAAGCACATGCCATCGCAAAATCAGATTCATGTAAAAAGAGAAGATGTAAAAGTTTCAGCGAAAGATTTAGTGCAAATTCCCGAAGGCACAATTACTGAGGAAGGAATCATCACCAACATTGATGTAGCGATTCAATACATCGCTTCCTGGCTGAGAGGGACGGGATGCGTGCCGATTTACAACCTGATGGAGGATGCAGCCACTGCGGAAATTTCCCGCACACAAATCTGGCAATGGCTTCATAACAAAAATGTAAAACTTTCGGACGGAAGAATTTTTTCCTTCGATATATATGAAACCATCGTGCCGAAAGCAATTGCTAAAATCAAAAATTTAGTAGGTGAGAAATCCTTTCGCGATGAAAAATACGAAGAAGCATTCATGCTTTTTAATAGAATGGTGAATGCAAATCATCTTCACGATTTTCTTACAACACTTGCATATCAACAATTAGATTAATAAAAAAATTATCTATGACAAAACAAGAACGCATCAGCGTATTAATTACCGACTGGAATTCAAATCCGAGATGGAATGGAATCGAACGCACTTACACTGCTGAAGAGGTTGTAAACCTCAGCGGCTCGGTGAAAATTGAATACACGCTTGCGAAACTCGGAGCAGAAAAACTATGGAAACTTCTGCATTCTGAAAAATATGTTTCTGCGCTTGGCGCGCTTACAGGAAATCAAGCCATACAGGAAGTGCAAGCGGGATTAAAAGCAATTTATCTCAGCGGGTGGCAGGTGGCCGCTGATGCAAACCTTACAGGACAAATGTATCCTGACCAGAGTTTATATCCAGCAGATTCCGTTCCGAATGTGATTCGGAAAATAAATAACTCATTGCTGCGTGCTGACCAAATTCAAACGCTGAGCGGAAAAACAGAAGTAGATTTTCTTGCACCTATTGTTGCCGATGCCGAAGCCGGTTTCGGAGGAAACCTTAACGCTTTTGAATTAATGAAAATGATGATTGAAGCAGGTGCAGCAGCAGTTCATTTTGAAGACCAATTGTCTTCAGCAAAAAAATGCGGACATCTTGGAGGAAAAGTTTTGGTGCCTGCTCAAGAGGCAATCAACAAATTAATTTCTGCGAGGCTTGCTGCGGATGTAATGGGAGTTCCTTCTATTATTATTGCACGAACCGATGCGGATGCCGCCAACCTCATTACTTCTGACATTGACGAACGCGACAGAAAATTTATTTTTGGAAAAAGAACTTCTGAAGGATTTTATCAAGTAAAAAATGGATTGGAGCAAGCGATTAACCGTGGGCTTTCTTATGCTCCATTTGCCGATATGCTCTGGTGCGAAACTTCGCATCCTGATATTTCTGAAGCAAGAGAATTCGCTCAGGCGATTCATCAGAGATTTCCAAACAAATTTTTAGCGTACAATTGTTCACCATCTTTCAACTGGTCGGCAAAACTTTCTAAAGAAGAAATGCTCTCGTTCAGAGAAGAGTTGGCAGAACTCGGATATAAATTTCAGTTCGTAACGCTTGCTGGATTTCACGCGCTCAACACAAGTATGTTTGAACTTGCTCTTGCTTACAGGGAAAAAGGAATGGCGGGCTACTCAGAACTTCAGCAGAAAGAATTTGCTTTGCAGGAAAAAGGATTCAAGGCGGTGAAACATCAGTCGTTTGTCGGCACAGGGTATTTTGATGCGGTGCAGAATACTGTAACAGGAGGGCTTACTACCACAACTGCGATGCACAATTCAACGGAAGAGAAGCAATTCAATTAGTGGAGCAAATCAGTATTACAGTATAATCGTAAAAATGATTAATCATCCCGTAATTTCCCCGCGGTTCTCCGCAATCGTCCCTAATCCTCCGAAATCCGTGCAAGGTGACCTTTACTAAAATAACTATATGACCTTTACTAAAATAACTATACAGTTGTGATTGGTTTTACTGGAATAGTTATACACTATTGTTTCGTTACACGGATATGGCTATACAATTTTTGTAAAAATACTGAAATAGCTATACACCCCTCACTAAGGTGGTTGGC
>JACQAL010000006.1 GCA_016195025.1 Bacteroidota bacterium
CCCAATCTACTGCAGTTAGTGTTACAAAATAAATTCCTTCCTTGTCATCTATTTTATATTTGTCGGACATTAGGCAAACTTACAAAAGCGTTACAAACGTGGCATGACTTCGCACGCGTCACAGACGCGCGCGAGCGGGGGTATAAAGAAGCAAAAAGTTTATGATAAAAGAAAAATAAAAAGCAAGTTATTTTACCTGCGCAATAGAGTGAGGCAATTATTTATTCCTTATCAAATCAAGCGCTTCGCTTGCCTTTATTTTTTTCCCATCCCTGAAGGCAATTACAAAGGCGCCATCCAGACCGTCTTTGATTAATTGGCTTTTCAGGTTGTTGGCAGTTTCGTATTCAAGAAATTCTCCCACCGTGTAAACGGTCAAGCCGTTTTCATCCTTGAAATTTTTTATCCCTTGCTTTGCAATGCTCAGGAATTTATTCGCCACTGCATTCGGCACTAATTCTTTGAACGCGCCAATCTGCACTTTGAAAACAATTCCTTTATTGGAAGTAGTGGAAAGGTTTTTTGCCGATGCTTCCGAAGTGGTGGTATCGGAAGGGAAGAAGGAATATTCCTGCTTGCTTTTTGAGAGCACACCGCTTCCTTGTGTGTCAATTAATTTTTTCGCTTCGGTGAGCGGAATTCTTTTCCCGTTGTAATATGCCACCACAAACGCATCGGCAATTCCCTTGCCTGAAATTTTATTTTTCGCTTCGCTTGCTTTCACTTCATCGCCAAATCTTCCGGTGGTGTAGCGCAGCAATCCGTTGCCGGTGCTTTCAGAATTCAGCGGAGAAATATTGTACAGTTGCGCGGACGTAACTGGCTTGGAAAAAACTCCCACCTGCACTGCATAAAATAATCCGCCAATGGATTTTACATCGGTTGCGTTTGCTGAAGAAGTTCCATTCGGTTCAGTGGTTGAATTGCCGGGTTGCTGAGTGGTTGAATTCGCACTTGCTAAAGTGGCGGCATCAATGGTTTCTCCTGCATCTTTCGCTTTTGTCAGCGCATCGTTCATGGAAATTCTTTTTCCGTTAAAGAAGGCAACGATGAAGGCGTCTTTATATCCCAAATCATTCACCTGCTTTTTTGCCTGTGAAGCCGCAGAAAATTTCTCAAACAATCCCGCGGTGTAGCGTTTGAATCCCTGCGGAGTGGTTTCGGCAGTGATGGGTTTTAATCCTTTGAAAAGATTTTGCGGAATCGGATTTTTGAACGCGCCAATCTGCACTTTGAAAATTAATCCATCGGGCAGGGGCGCATCCACCGGAATGGGTTTCGCTGCTGAATAACTTGCCCCGCTCAAGTCCAATTTATCAAACAGCGCATCGTAATATTTCAGCAGATACGATTTTGAAGTTACGGAAGTGTTTGCGGTTTCAGTTTTCGCTGGCGCTGTTTTGGTTTCAGAAGATTTCGTTTCTGTTTTATTCGCGTAAACGGTAGTTTGTGTCCGCACCGGCTCGGTGGAAGTTTTTGTTTCGGAAGAATTATTTTTGGGCTGCGCGGTTTCATTCTTAGTTGCAGTTGAAACTGTTTCAGTTGTTGCTACGGAATTTGTTTTGGCAGTTTCCGTTTTCGCTGTTTTAGTTTCGGTTGAAGTTGCAGTAGTGGGAGTAGCCGAATTTGTTTTTACAGTTTCAGTTTTTACAGTTGTGCTTGCAAGCGTATCGGACGGTTTTTTATAGCCGGTTGCTGTTGCAATTTCTTCGTAAGCCGATTTATCGAGTGATTGCAAATACAAATCCGATTCGGTTTGTTTCGAGTTGGCTTCCTGCTCAGAATTTTTTGCAAGCGCTTTTACCGAATCCGACTTCAACTGGTTTCGCAGCGCGCGCGTATTAATGTCTGCCGATTTCTGCTCAATTTCTTTTTTCTTGTTCGGGTCGGTTTCTTTTTTGCTCAGTTCATATAACCGGTTCGATTCATTGAACTGCTGGTTGGAAAGATTTTCATACTCGTTCGCTTTGCTGTTTTGACGTTCGGCATTTTTCTTCGACCAGCCGGCTTCGTTTTTCAGCGCAGTGTAATGCGTGTACTCATCTTTGTTTTTTATGGTCGAAGGAGGAGTAGTTGAAGTGGTTGAGTTGTTGTCCGGCTGAGTGGAAGAGTTAGTTGTGCTTGCGGTAATTGTTTCTGTTTTCACAGGAGAAACTGTTTGCGTGGAAACCGGATTTGTTGCCGCAACAGTATTTGTAGAAACAATTGTTGTTTCCGGTGAAGTGATTTCCGATTTAGTTTCCGCTGGCGCTGTTTTATTTTCAGTCACTGTTGTTGTTTGAGTGTTTGCGGCTGTAGTGGTTATTTTTTCCTCCTGCTGTTTCTTTGCCGCTTCCGCCCAATCGGGATGTTCTGATTTTATTTCCGCAACTTTGTCTCCTGTTTTCATGGCGAGCGTTTGTTTTTCCTTCGCTCCCTTTTCCGCATCGTCTGCTTTTCCATTCTTGCCATCCTTTTTTAATCGCTGCGATTCATCATAAAGCGAAGAAGACCAATCGGAATAAATTTCCTGCTCTTTCGATTTTTTTGCGTACTCGTTGGTTTCCTTCTCGTTTTCTTTCAGTTTGTTTTCATAGTAAGAATTGATGTTGTCCGCACCCTGAAGATTTTCGGGAGAAGTTTCTGTGCCGGTTGCAGCAGTAGTGGCAGTGGGAGAAACAGAATTTGTTGCAACGGCTGTTGTTTCAGGAGAAACAGCGGAAGCAGCCGCAAGCGCTTCCTGCAATTTCAGATTATCCACTTTGCTGCGGCTGTCAGACGCTTTCTGCCGTTTATCTTCAACGCCCGACTGCAATTCGTAGATTTTATCCTGCACATATTTTTTATTGTTCTCATCGGTAACCGTTGGCAGAAATTTTTTCAGCGATGCAATCTGGTTATCGAGCGAATCGGTCCACGATTGATAAATCACCGAAAGTTTTTCTTCGCGCTCCGTTTCTTTCGGAATTTTTTCCGCATCGTGCATCTGGTTTACAAAAACATCTACATAAGGAGAAGTGATTTTTAGTTGCTGCGTTGTTTCCGCTTTCGTTTCATTCACTGTGCTTGCGGTGACGGTTTTGTTTTCAGGTGCAACCGTGTTGGTGTTTGCAGCAGCAAGATTAGTTGGCGAAGATTTTATTTCATTCATCACGGAAGCGGTAAGCGCTGCATTGCTCTTGAGCGAATCGGATTGCGACTGCAGTTGTTTTCCTTTCACGCTGTAGGTTTCCGCATCTTTCTTTTTTGTTTCGGCTTCTTTTTCCATTTCTTCCGCCTGCGAAATAAGATTTTGTTTCGCGCCTTCATTTTTTGTTTTATCCGCTTCGGCTCTCAGGCGCTGCGATTCTTTCTGCAAGTCCTCCACGTCCTGCTGCGTGTCAAGGTATTTTGCCATTGCTTTGCTTGATTCTTTTTGCTTTGCCTGCGCCATTTTTTCCATATCGGGCGGAAAGGAAACATTCAAACTGTCATTTCTCTTGTCTAATTTTTCTTTCTGCGCGAGGAGTTCGTTCATCTTTTTTTCGCTCGCGCCTGATTTGATTGCATTGTCCAAATCTTTCGAGTATTTTAATTCCGCATCTGCCTGCTGCTGTTTTGCTTTTCCCTGTTCGTCCATCTGATTGGAAAGCGTGAGCGAAACCGCGCCTTCTTTCGAAAGTTCATCGGCATCTTTGCGCAATTGAGTGGCTTTGTCCAGTTGCGCCATCTTTTCATTTTGGTTCGTCATCGTTTCGGCATTCTTCATTAACTCGGTGGCTTCTTTATTTTTCTGAAGCGATGCGGAATTTTTTTCATTCGCCAACTGCTGTGCGGCATCAGAATTTTTCCGGAGTTCATTCGCTTCCTTTTGTGTTTGCCTTGCCTCATCATACGCCATTCCGATAATGTCAGTATTGGAAACAGGCGTATTCTTTGTTTCATTTTTTGTTTCGGAAGAAGAGGAAGCATTTTCATCCACTGCCGTTGCGGTAATTTCCTGTTCGGCAGGAGAAACTTCAAGAACCGCTTTTGCTTTTATGAATTGCGTAGCAAGGGCAAGTTCAGCGCTGTCAATCTGCTCGTCAAAAGAATTTTTGATTCGCACTTTATCGGTTCCGTTTTCATTCACGAGCGCGATTTCCTGCTTCAGCGGTTTTATTTCCTGCTGAAAGGGAACCACCACGAGTTCAGAAGATTTTTTAAAACCCGGTGATTCCACCGCGAACATGAATTTTCCCCCGTTGGGAAGATTGAGCGTGTAACTTCCATCGGAAGAATTTACGTTGAACACGCCCACCACTTCATCTTTCAGAATTTTTGTGACTGTGATTTTCGCTCCGGGATTTTTATCGCCCACTTCTTTGGTGAGCGTGCCCGTGATAATCGCAAGGTCGAGCGGCTTGCGCTCGAGTTTTATTTTATACACCATGAACATTCCCTGCGCGCTTTCCCTGCGCGAAGAAAAATAGGCGCTCTTGTCTTCGGCATCGGAAATGAAAAGTATGTCGTCATCGGGCGTGTTGATGGCGAAATCCATATTCACGGGTTTTCCCCACGATTGCGTGCTTTCGTTCCATTCGCTTTTGAAAATATCATAGCCGCCCATGGAGTTGTGACCTTTCGAACAGAAGTAAAGAATTTTTCCATTGGGATGAAGGAAAGGAAAATCTTCATCGTACTTTGTGTTAATGGCATCGTTCAGGCGGGTGGGCTTGGATAAATCTCCGCTGGCGGTGCGCGTTACGAAATAAATATCTTTTCCGTTTTTTCCATCTTCACCGTAACTTGAATAATAAATTTCTTTCCTGTCGGGCGCGAGGTACATCACGCCTTCTTCTTTTTTCTTTTTATCAGCCGATGACTTCAAATCATCGGGCTTCACAATTATTTTTGCGTTGAACTCCGAAAGATTATACGAGCGGAAAAAATCCGCTTCGGGAACTTCTTTTTTCTCCAGCACGGTGAGGTCGGTAACATTCTTCAGAAGATTTTTTCCGCTGCCGCACATTTCAATCTGCCGCTCCACATCGTAATGCTCTGCTTTTTTTGAAGATGCATTGCTTTTATACTTGTTGTAAAACCGGATTGCTTCGTCAAAACGGTAATTGAGATGGTATGCCTTGCCGAGATAGAAAAAAACTTCCTTGTCAACGTTTTGGTTTTGTCTTTTCGCAGCATATTCGAGATAGGGAATTGCTTTTTCCTTATCGCCTGCGGAGTAAAGCAAACACGTTCCGAATTTATAATTGTACTGCGCATCCTTCGGATATAAACTCAGTAGTTGGGAAAAAAGCGGATACGCTTTCACGAAATCTTCTTCCTCAAAAAGTTTGTTCGCCTGCTTTTTTAAATCCTCCTCCGAAGAAAAAACATTTTGGGAGAAGGCGGCAGAATGAAGAAGCAAGAATGAAGAATTCAGAATTAAAAATAAAATATGCCTCATGCTTCTCAACATATCACTATGAAGATGCTAAATATACTGGAATTACACAACAAAAAACAATCCGCAAAATTAGTTTTTTACAATCATTTTGTTGAAAAGAGATTTATATGAAGGAAAAATGAAAAATATATCATCGCTGCTGTCTATGCATAATTTCATTTTCATCCTTAAAAACATTTTTATACATTTGCAAAAAAATAAAACCATGAGAACAAATCATTTTCTTTTCCTTCTTCTTGCCTGCGCGCAACTTTTCTTTTTCACCTCCTGCGAAAAAGACCCCATTCCCTGCTTCACCATGAGCGCAACCACTATCAAGGTGGGCGAAACCCTGGTTGTAAGCGATTGTTCCCAGCGGGCAAAACATCAGTGGTTCGATAAAGCCACACCGTTTAATTATACCTGGGATTTTGGAGACGGCACCACTGCAAGCGGATTGCAGGCAGGTCATACTTATTCCGCTCCGGGAGTATTTACTGTAATGCTTACGGTGGAAGATAAAGACAAAGATAAATCCGCCACCACTTCGCAAAGCATTACCGTTACGCGCCCTTCCGATATATCGCGCAGCGGAAAATTTATTGCCTTTACTTCCGACAAAGCTGGGGGTGGGATATATGATATTTGGCTTGCTCAAGTAAATTCAGATGGCTCTCTTGCAACATCGGGGTTAATGTATCCACAGAATCCATATAACCTCACTACTCCTTATATTGTCAATTCAATAAATAAGCAGTCCAACTGGTCGGCTGACGGAAAAATGCTTTTGTTTTCTTCTGCAAAAAATTTGTCGGGCAGCGATGAAAATATTTATGCTTTCTTTTTCAACAGCGATGGTTCGCAGGTATCAGCCACTCCCTCCAACATAATTACACAGGCAAACGCATGGGATGAAAACCCTTTCTTCTCTCCCGATGGAAGCAAAATTATTTTTGACCGCAGAGTGGATACGGACGGAGACGGCATCATCACCACTGCCGATGAGCGCGATATTATGATGGCGTATATTCACAGCGGAGGAAATTCCATTACAGTGGACAGCGTGGTGAATGTTACCAAGACATCTAACATTGACGAAGCAAATGCAAAATGGTCGCCCATCATTTCAGTACAGCGCATTGCATACGAGCGCCCGCCCACTCCTACCGCAAACGACCATGATATTTATGTTTGCGACCCGTTTAACTATTCAAGCACCAACACCGATTGGAATAATCCCGGAAGTTCGGGCTATCCTGCATGGTCGCCCGATTGCAGTTTCATGGTGTTTGAAACCAACAGCGGCAATGGCGGCTTCTGGAAAATAGTGCGCAACACATATCCGTCTCAATCGGGAGCATCTGACATTGCGAAAAACTCCGGGCAGGATTACCGCTATCCCACTGTTCTGCCCAACGGAACGTTAGCGGCATACATTCAGCAAACAACTTCCACGAAAGGAAATATTTTTATTGTTTCTGTAAACGGAGGAACTTCCACCGCACTTCTTCCTTCTTCGTGGAACAATTATGATAATGAGTGGCCCGCGTGGTAATTGAATCCTACCAAATACCAATTCATACCAATATACCAATCAAAACAGGCAACAATTAGTACATTAGTACATATTGGTATTTAGTAGGTATAATTATGATTTTCGGAAATCTGTGTAATCTTACTATATTATTCTTCCACTGCTTCAGGTTCCTTCTTCTTTTTGAAAAGATACACCTTTGATTCTTCGCGCCTGAGCAGGCGTTCAATATTTTTCTGGTGAGTAACTAAAAGAATGGCGGGAGTAAAAAGGGAAAATAAAATGAGCGCAGAAGAAGAAACCGGAAATAAAATCATGAGCGAAACAGGGAAACTCATGCCGGCAAGAATGGAACTGAGCGACACAAAATGCGTGGTGAGAAAAATTAAAAAGAAAACTCCGATTCCCACCACCGCGCTCAGCGGATGAATGGCAAGCGTAACTCCGAGCAAAGCCGCCACGCCTTTTCCGCCTTTGAAACTTGCAAACACCGGGAAAATATGCCCGATGATTGCCGCAGCGCCCAGCGTGAGTTCCAAACTGAGAAACTCTTCTCTGCCCAGCATGTCGGCAACAAAATAACTCACCTTCACGGCAAGCCATCCTTTCAGCACATCGAAAAACAAAACGGGCACGCCCGCTCTTTTTCCCAGCACGCGAAAAGTGTTGGTGGCGCCTGCGTTTCCGCTTCCGTGCTGGCGCACATCAACGCCATAAAAGAATTTTCCTATCCATACTGCCGAAGGAATGGAGCCGAGTAAATAAGCGGTGAGCAGAATGAAACTATGCAATGGTATCTGCATGCGATAAAGCGAAGATAAAATATTCTTGGAAATAGAATTTTTCCAAACGATGATATCGCTTGTTTCATTTATTTATCTATATTCGCGTCCCTTTAAAACCGAGTACGCAAACTACTCGCAACTCAACCGTTCCTTATGTTTGCTATGGAACAAAGTCGCACGGACTTAAAGCGTGAAATAAAAAATGGCTGTAGTAAAAGAAAAAGGCACCTATAAAGATATAGAGCCAAACATCCAGTTCGAACAAGTTGACTGGACCACCATCGGAAAAAAACAAGACGCTTACGCGGCTTCCGACAAACAACGTTTCGAAGAACTTTATTCAAAAACAATTTCCAACATCCAGGAACACGAGGTGGTGGAAGGAACCATTATCGCCAAGAACGATAAAGAAGTGCTCGTGCGCATTGGCTACAAATCGGATGGCGTTATTCTCATGAGCGAATTCCGCTACAATCCCAATCTCTCGGTTGGCGATAAAGTGGAAGTGTACATTGACAAGCAGGAAGACAAAGACGGGCAACTCGTGCTCTCTCACAAAAAAGCGCGCATCGTAAAAGGATGGGACCGGATGAATGCCGCGCTTGCTTCGCAGGAAATTGTTCAGGGCTTTATCAAATGCAGAACCAAAGGCGGATTGATTGCCGATGTTTACGGAATTGAATGTTTCCTTCCCGGCTCGCAGATAGATATGAAACCCGTTCGCGATTACGACCAGTACGTAAATAAAATTATGGAACTGAAAGTGGTTAAAATAAACCAGGAGTTCCGCAACGTGGTGGTTTCGCACAAGGCGCTCATCGAAGCCGAAATTGAAGAGCAGAAAAAAGTCATCATCTCCAAAATGGAGAAAGGGCAAGTGCTCGAAGGCACGGTGAAGAACATCACTTCTTACGGTGTGTTCATTGACCTTGGCGGTGTGGACGGATTGATTCACATCACCGATTTGACATGGGAAAGAATCAATCACCCGGATGAAATTGTGAAACTCGATGATAAAATCAATGTGGTGATTCTCGATTTCGATCACGACAAGCGCAGAATTTCTCTCGGCTTGAAACAACTGAAACCGCATCCGTGGGATAAACTCGAAACCGAAATCAAACTCGGAGATAAACTGAAAGGAAAAGTGCGCGCCATTGAAGATTACGGTGCGTTCGTGGAAGTGATGCCGGGCGTGGAAGGATTGATTCACGTATCTGAAATTTCCTGGTCGCAGCATCTTCGCTCTGCAGGAGATTTTCTGAAAGTGGGCGATGAAATTGAAGCCGTGGTTGTAATGCTCGACAAAGAAACGCGCAAAATGTCTCTCAGCATAAAACAAATGACTCCCGACCCGTGGAGCACCATTCTTACTAAATATTCCAAAGGAGAAAAAGTTTCTGCTGTTGCAAAGAACATCACCAACTTCGGAATTTTTGTGGAACTTGAACCGGGAATTGACGGCTTGATTCACGTTTCCGATTTATCGTGGAGCAGAAAATTCAAACATCCTTCTGAATTTGCAAAACTCGGTGATAAAATAGACACTGTTATTCTGGAAGTGGACGCGGAGAACCGCAGAATTTCTCTCGGAGTAAAACAACTCGAAGAAAATCCGTGGGACGCATTCGAATCGGTTTTCAAAATTGATTCAGTTCACAAAGGAACCATCACAAGCATGACCGACAAAGGCGCAGTGGTTGCCCTTCCCTATGGAATTGAAGGGTACGCTCCTAAAAAACATTTGTACAAAGCAGACGGAACCGTAGCGAAAACAGAGGAGCAACTCGATTTCAAAATTCTGGAGTTCAATAAAGAAGGGCGCAAGATTATTGTCTCGCACACGCGCACTCATCAGGCAGCCACCGAAGAACAGCAAAAAACAGAGCGCAAAGATGAAAAAGAATCGGTGAAAAAAGTTCAGGAATCAGTTTCCAAAGCAACGCTGGGCGATTTGGACGAAATGGCGAAGTTGAAAAAAGAAACAGAGAAGGAATAATTTCTTTTTATACTCAAACGATTCCAATATACGAATGATGGTTTGATTTGTATCATTTGTATTTATTCGTTTCATTCGCATGCATTCGTATATTGGCATCGCATAAAATAAAAGTTCGTAAACCTAACTACCTTCGGTATATGAAAACAAAACTCAATTACTTTTTTGCAGCAAGTTCTCTTGCCGCCATTGTCCTTTCCATTTATGCTTTTACAAAACCCGCTGGCGGAGCGCAGGAATTTCTGCAGGTAACTGCCATTGAATCGGTGGTGCCCGGTGGCTTGGGCAGGTCGCGGTTAATCACCATTGGCGAGGATGGAAAAATGGATGAAGTGAAACTCGAAAACTTTTTCAGCATGGTGGGAATCAATTTTGAAAACATCCGCCTGAACGATAAAATGATTACCGATAAATTAGGAGAACTTGCCGCCAAAGGATGGGAACTCAAATTTGTTACCACAGGCGCTTACGGAGCCGATAAAAGCACCGGCATTTATCTTACGCGGTATTTTTTCAGCAGGAACAAGTAGTTTTCAGAACGCCATTCCCATTTCTCTCACGGGCGCCTTCACCCTCACTTTGCTCATTGCCCACTCGTGAAAAGGAATGAGTTCGGGAGAAAGAATGTCCCATCCGTAATCGTTGTAAGAACTTTGAAGTTGCTCAATGCATGAGAATGCTTTGCCGTTCAGTTGTGAATAGTCGAATCCTGATTTTTCAATAAGAGAAAGCAACTTCATAATTGATTCCTGGCGGGAAGAAAATGCAGCTTCTTTATTGTCACGCATGAATTGATAAAGCGATAGCACTTCTGCGCTTGCTTTATCTTCTATTTTATTTTCAATGCAAGCCATAATGTACAGCACCCTTCGGTTAAATTCCCATCCTTCTTTATCGCGCTTTATTTCTTTTTTATATTCAAGCGCTGAAATTGCTTCCGGGTATTTTTCCTGCATGAAAAGAGCGCAGGCGAGCAGGTAATGAAATTTCTCCATTCTGAAACCGCCCGCCTGCTCTTTGCCCATGCCACTGAGCATTTCGCGGGCGCATAATTCGGCTTCCTCGTATCTTTTTAATAAGCAGAGCGAATAAAATTCATATTGTTTGGAAATGGCTTTGTTGTAATGCTTTTCAGGAAAACATTTGAACGAAAAGCACGAATGCTGCAAGGCGTGTTCATATTGCCCCATATAAATTTCACACATTGCCATCTGCGAATGCGCAATTCCTACACGCTGTTTTTTCCTTACGGATTTATTTTCCCTGATTACTTTCAGCAACTCAAGCGCTCTGCTCCTTGCCTGGCTGTAATTTTTTTCATGCAGGCACTTCGCTACTTCCAGCGTACGGAGATAATAGAGCACATAGGGAGAAGAGGTTTGAGAATGAAGGCGCATAAGATGCGGAATCGCTTTTTTGAAAAAGGCATTTACTTTCTTTTTCTTTAACCTGCCTGAAAACTCGTTCACCGCTTTCAGTTCATGAACATAATCGCATGCCTGCACTTGCGCGTTCCAGCATTTTTGAAAGCGCTTCACTTCCGCCTTAAGTTTTTCAGATGCTCTACCTCCTTCGCGCGCGTCTAAAATCCATCTCTTAAGATTAAGGTGATGAATAAGCGTGGGATAATCTTCCAGTTCTTTTGCTTCGCTGATAATTTCCTCCAGCAAATCATTGCATAATTCCATTCCGGGCTTGGAATGAAACAGCAACTGAAACTGGGTGCACTTGCGTTTGAGATTCATCAAAGCAGTATCGGCATCGTCAGCATCTGATTCTTCGTTATTGCATGCCAAATCGGAAATAAGAATATCAAGCGCGCGGTTTTTAAGGCGCAGGTTGATTTGCTTGAGCGCATTCAGATTTGATGAATTATCTGAGCCGTAAATTTCTGCTGCTATGCGGGCGGGAGGTGGCGAATCAGGCGCCTCTCTGAGCAGGCGGGCGAGGGGAAGAATTTTTTCCTCCGACCTGTGGTTGGAGCCGTAGCAGGTGAGATTACTTTCCAGCAGTTGCCATTCTTTGCTGCTGAGAGATTGAATAAGGTCATAATATTTTTTGAACTTTCTCATTCACAACATAACAACCTGAAAGGTTTTCTTATTTTTTTCTGAACCCGTTTGTTTCTCTTTGTACAACAATACAAAGTTAAAAAACAATTTAACAAACACAACAACAAAAAACCAAACCGCGGACTGGTAACCCAACAAAGCGTGACAATCAAAAATAATATTTACCTTTAATCTTAATTATCATGAAAACATTTATTCTCACATTATGTTGCTTCTTAGCAACCATTTTCGTTACTACTGCAACTTTTGCAGGAAATAACGGCAATGAAAAAGGAGCGGCAAAAAAATCTTCCGCTTCTGTGCCTTATAAAATGATTGCAACCAATGCAGTTGCAATTACGCCCACTGATTGCTGCGTACAGGCATGTCCTAAGGGTGCAACATGTCCTATTTCTATACCTTGTAATGGAAGCCATGTTCTTGGACAATCATGTATTGATATGAGCTGTTCTGCTGGCGTTGATTGCCCTACTTCATGGAGTTGGTCGCCTTCCACTTTTTTAAGTTCCACCACAGTTCAACAGCCCACCGCTCACAGATGCGGAGGACAGCAGAATACAACAATTACCTATACCTGCACGGCTTCTGGTTCTACTTGCAATACAGCAAGCAGCACGATTCAGGTAACTTATCAGGGAAGCACCAGTTGCCAATGCGGAGGCAGCCCTCCCCGGTTTTCTGAACAGGGAAATGACAATGTGGAAGTAGTGTCAAATGCGGGAACGGTTACCGTTAATTTCAAAAGCGCAGAAGACAACACCATGATTGAGATTTATGACATGAATGGAAATCTTATCAAGAAGGAATCGGCTGCCGGAAAAACAAATGTTAAGATTGATTTGGGAAGCCAGGTGAAAGGCATGTACTTTGTAAAAGTGCTGCATGGCAATACGCAAATGGTAAGCAAGCAAATCAATATTAAATAAATTTTCTTTCTCCCAATAGGTTTCACTCCTGAAAAAAAACGGGAGTGAAACCCATCAGGAAAAATAACTAAAGAATGAAAAGAACTTTTTATACAATTGCGTTTTTGTTTTGCATTTTCTTTTCACAGAAAAAAATGATTGCCCAGAATATTTTTGACAGATTGGATTTTTATGACACTGCTGTTTCGCCTATTGCCGGGATTGATTTTGCATCTCTTTGCAAAACATCGGATGGCAATCTTGCTTCAGTAATATATGTATTCCATACTAATCCCAAGCGGTATGTTTTATCATTTATAAAATTTACACCGCAGGGAAAATCAGTTTGGCATATAAATTTTAAGGATAGTTTAACAAGTACTAATCCTCCACATCCTAATCCAAACCACAGTTACAGTTCTCCGGTTCATATTACGGAGTTAAAAGACAGCAGTTTTATTTTTGTTACGAATGCTGGCGCCACAGAATTAAACATGCCTAACGGAAAAGATTTTATTATTAAAACGGATAAGAAAGGAAACTTTCAATGGATGAAATATTTTGCGTTTGATTCATTGCTTTCTTCCGCAAATCAAACTTTAATAAATGGCATCATAGCCACCAATGATAACGGGTTTATTTTATTCGGACAGTATAACACAATTTATTTTTATTTCTCCATGAAAATTGATGCGGCAGGGAATATTGTTTGGTTAAAGAAAATGAACAGCAGTGGTTTCACATTAACGGGAACTATTATTCCAACCTACGATGGCGGCTATATGTTATCGGGTTCTTACGGTGGCGCTGCTCCTGTGCCTGCGCTTCTGAAGGTTGATTCATTGGGCAATCCTGTTTTTCTTAAATACTATAGCATTATAACCTGCTCCTCTTGCTGGGTCAGCCATATAATGGCAGAAGTGCCCGGCAACGGATTTATATTTTCGGGCTTAACGGATTATCTTGGTTTTAAAACTCCTTATCTTCTCAGAGTTGATTCAACCGGAACTATTCTCTGGCACAAGGTATATAATGTTACGGGAAATACAACAGACATGGACGTTTATTGTGTTGGCGCGAATAAAAGCAGGGAACTTATTACGATAGGGCGAACTATAGACGCATCAAATACGTGGCATCTGTTTTATTTTGTTACCGACAATGCAGGCGCTGTTAAATGGGCGAGAACCGACCAGCAGATTTACGCTCTCCCTCATTTTATAATTCCGTTCGGCAATGATTTTATTTATGGAGCAGAGAATCAAGCTCCGGGTGGAATTGCGCGTTTGGATAGTTCCTTTAACGGCTTCTGCAATTACACAAGCGTTTCCATGAGCGCTGTTTCTCCGCTTGCAATTCAAAACTCTTATACCCTCAGCACGGCTGCTAATCCTGCAACCCATATAATTCCTTGGCCTTTCAATTTTCAGTTTGATACAATCTTAGCAGATACTATATTGTGTCCCTATATTCCTGTTGCAGTTGCTGAAGAAAATAATAAAGATGATTTTTCCATTTACCCCAACCCCAGCACAGGCAGTTTCACCATTGCAGGAAATAAGGAAATAAGGGAAATAGAGGTTTACAGCGTCCTCGGAGAGAAAATATATTCATCAACCGTAAACAGTAAACTCGAAACCGTAAACCTGAGCGCAGCACCAAAGGTGCAAGCGAGCGGAATTTATTTTCTGCGTATCGGCACAAGCGAAGGAATCATTTCAAAGAAAATAATTATTGCAAGATAAATTGCTGTTGAAGTTTATTTTTTAAATCTGTACATTTGTTGAATGAAAATAAAACTACTTTTTATTTTTTATGGTTTCTTCTGCTATGCTGCTAACGCGCAAGCGCCAATTTGGGATTGGGCAAAACGCGCGGGTGGAACTGATGTGGATGAGGGTTTGAGTTGCTCTACCGATGCAAGCGGGAATATCATTGCAACAGGTTATTTTGTGAGTTCTTCTATCACCTTTGGAGCAACTACTTTAACCAATGCAGGAAATGGTAGTGATATGTTTATTGTGAAATATGCTCCCAACGGAAATGTGCTCTGGGCAAAAAGCGCGGGAGGAACAAATAATGATGAGGGATTGAGTTGCTCTACCGATGCAAGCGGGAATATCATCGCAACAGGTTATTTTGGGAGTTCTTCGATTACCTTCGGAACAACAACTTTAATCAATGATACTACTTCTGGTGTACCTGATATGTTTATTGTGAAATATGACTCCAGCGGAAATGTCCTTTGGGCGAAAAGCGCGGGAGGAACTTCTGATGATGAGGGTCTGGGTTGCTCTACCGATGCAAGCGGGAATATCATCGTAACAGGTAGATTTTTGAGTTCTTCAATGACCTTAGGAACAACTGTTTTAACCAGTACAGGAAATGGCGATATGTTTATTGTGAAATATGACTCCAGCGGAAATGTCCTTTGGGCAAAAAGCGGGCCAGGACCCGATCAATCTGCGGGCGTGAGTTGTTCCACCGATGCAAACGGGAATATCATCGCAACAGGTTATTTTTTCGGTTCCATCATCACCTTCGGAGTAATTACTTTAATCAATTCAAACTATAAGACAGATGATATGTTTATTGTGAAATATGACTCCAGCGGAAATGTACTTTGGGCAAAAAGATCAGGAGGAATGGCTACCGAAATGGGTTTGAGTTGCTCCACCGATGCAAGCGGAAATATATTCGCAGCAGGTTATTTTCAGAGCCAAGCCGACACCTTCGGAACTACAATTTTAACAAACTCAGGGTATCCTTATAAAGATATATTTTTAGTAAAGTATGATTCTTCCGGCAATGTCCTTTGGGCAAAAAGCGCGGCAGGAACTGATGATGATGAGGGTTTGGGTTGCTCTACCGATGCCAACGGCAATATCATTGCAACAGGTTTTTTTTATAGTTCTACAATCACCTTCGGAACAACTACTTTAATCAATGGAACACTCAGTGGCTATGATGATATGTTTATTGTGAAATATGACTCCAGCGGAAATGTGCTCTGGGCTAAAAGCGCGGGGTGGACTGGTAATGATGAGAGTTATAGTTGCTCTATAGATACAAGCGGGAATATATTCGCAACAGGTTATTTTCAGAGTTCTTCCCTTACGTTCGGGACAACTACTTTAACCAATGCAGGAAATGGCGATATGTTTATTGTGAAACTTGGCAGCGTAGCAGGTATTGAAGAAAATAATTTTTCAAATGATATGAATATTTATCCCAACCCCTCCACCGGCATCTTTTCAGTTTCGGGTTTACGGTCTGCGGTTTCTAGTTTAGACATATATAATGTAATGGGAGAAAAAATATATTCATCAACCGTAAACAGTAAACTCGAAACCGTAAACCTGAGCGCAGCACCAAAGGTGCAAGCGAGCGGAATTTATTTTCTGCGTATCGGCACAAGCGAAGGAATCATTTCAAAGAAAATAATTATTGCAAGACCACTTGCTAAATTTATTTTCAAAGCCCGTTTTTTATTTCTACTTTTGTTGTAAAGTTTCTTCTATGTAAAATGCAAAACATTACAAATACCTTATTGAAACTTTTCATTTGCATTTTCCTGCTTGCTTTTTCTTTTACATTGAATGCGCAAAACTGGCAATGGGCAAAAAAAGGAAATGGCACCGGAGCGGATGCAGGATGGAGTGTGGCGACTGATAAAGCAGGGAATGTTTATGTTGCAGGCAACTTTTCATCTCTATCAATCAATTTTAATGGAATTACACTTTATAATGCTTCTGCAGGAGCAAGCGATATTTTTCTTGTAAAGTATGATTCTTTCGGCAATGTGCTTTGGGCAAAAAGAGCGGGTGGAAAGGGAAATGATGGATGTTGGGGAATTGCAACAGATGCGTCAGGGAATATTTGCATGACAGGTTTTTTTTATTCTTCCCCTATTACATTTGGCACTATTAATCTTTACAATGTTTCAGGGTCTTCCGATGTCTTTACTGCAAAATACAGTCCGTCCGGGACTGTACTATGGGCGCAGGAAGGAGGCGGAACCAATAGTAATACATCATGTGGATATTCTGTTGCCACTGATATTTCTGGTAATGTTTATATAACTGGAATTTTTCTTGCACCTTCTATTGTCTTTGGCTCCGACACACTACATAATACAGGGAATTACCAATGGTATAATGTGTTTTTGGTAAAATACACTTCAGCGGGAGGAGAGGTTTGGGCAAAAAGTATGGGAGGAGTAGGACAAAGTCAGGGATTTGGTGTTACAACAGATGCCGGAGGCAATGTCATTTTTACAGGTGCTTTTTGGTCGCCAACTATTCCCTTTGGCTCATTCATTCTTACAAACACTTCTTCAGGAGGAGGCAATATATTTATAGCAAAATATGATGCTGCGGGAAATGCTCTTTGGGCAAAAAATTTCGGAAATGGCTATAACGAATCATATAGCGTAACTACTGACACATGGGGAAATGCTTATATCACGGGCTATTTTAAATATGCTCCTGTTACAATCGGCACTTATACGCTTAGCAATGCCGGGGACAATGATTTTTTTATTGCAAAATACTCTCCGAACGGAAGTGTTATTTGGACGCAGCGCGCAGGAGGCGCAAAGCAAGACCAGGGATATTGTGTTGCCACAGATAAGTTTGGCAATGTTTACGCAACGGGTGGATTTCTGTCATCTTCCATCACCTTCGGATCTGTCACTCTTACTGCGCCTGCAGGTGGAATGGACCCTATGTTTATTGTTAAGTATGATTCTTCTGGCAATGTGCTTTGTGCTTCCTCTTTAGCAGATGGCGGAGGTAAAAACAGCAATTGGGAATGGCTGTCAGGAGGTGGAAATGGAATAGCCACAGATGGCTATTGTAACACATATATAACTAGCAGTTTTCAATCCAGTACATTGAACATTGGTAATACTACTCTTACTCAAAATGGAATACAAAATGTATTCGTTGCAAAATATACATGTAATCTTCTTGCTCAGGCAACACAAACAAATTTACTTTGCAACGCGCAGTGCATTGGAACAGCCACTGCCATTGCTGCCGGAAACGGAACCCCGCAATACACCTATTCATGGAGCAATGGAGCAAGCGCTTCTTCCATCAGCAATCTTTGCGCGGGCAATTATACTGTTTCCATTACCGATTCGCTCGGCTGCCTTGCTTCTACTATTGTTACTATTACGCAGCCGCCTGCGCTTGCAAACACCGCTTTAGTTGTTACCAATTATTGCAGTTCCACTTATGCGGGAAGCGCATCTATAAATGTTTGGGGAGGAACACCGGCATATACTTATAGTTGGAGCAGCGGGCAAACCACTTCTTCCATTACAAATTTATTAGCAGGAAATTATTCGGTAACTATTACTGATGCCAACGGATGCGCGGATACTTCAATGGTAACTATTCCGTCTTTTCCTCCGCCAACGCCATTGATAACCGGAACGGATACTATATGCGAAGGAAATAATGCTGCGCTTACTGCCGGTGGCGGTGTTTCTTACTCGTGGAGCACAGGGGCGAGTGCGCAAACAATTTCGGTTTCTCCGACAACTCAGACAACTTATTCAGTGGTCGTAACCGCCCCCAACGGCTGCAAGGCAGATACTTCTGTTACCGTAATTGTTTTGCCGAATCCAACCGCTAATGCCGGAAACAATGTTACCATTGATTACGGCAGTTCGGTTTCGCTCATTGGCGCGGGTGGCGGAAGTTATTACTGGAGCAATGGCTCAGGCAGCGATTCAATTTTTGTTTCTCCTACCGCTACTACTACTTATACATTTATTGTAACCGATGCCAACGGCTGCACAAGTTTTGCCGAAGTAACTGTTTTTGTCAACTCGCTTAAATGCCCCATCTATTTGCCGAATGTTTTTTCACCGAACAGTGATGGGGAAAATGATTTCTTCCGGCTCTATGACAATGCGCTTTGCATGAAAAGCGCGCATGTTTTGATTTACGACCGATGGGGTGAAAAGGTATTTGAATCATCCGATAAGGATTTTAAGTGGGATGGAACTTCGCCCTTGGGAAAAAAACTTAACAGCGGTGTGTATGTGTATCATCTTGAAGTTTCCTACTGGGAATATGAAGACAAAACTATTTTCATGCACGGTAATGTGTCGCTGATGCGGTGATAAAACAATGCCCCATTTCTAATTGTTGGTAGGCAAAAACAAAAACTCCCCTGCAAGTACATGACGCTTGCAGGGATTTTTGTTTTTTATACCCTGTAAATAATTTTTTTCTTCCCTCTTTTCATTCACAACGTAACAACACCACTGTGGACCAATAACCACAAAAATGAAAACAAAAAAATTATGGCTCTGTATCCTCCGAAGGAGTCCGATGGGACTCCTCCGAGAGTCCTTCGGACCGACAAAGTCGGGATTCCTCACAGCAATTCTTGCGCTCGGCTTATTCGCCATCAGCGCAGGCAAGGCGGTGAAGCCCGTAACAAAAAAGGTTTCTGCAGGCAATGCTTCTGAAATGAAGCAATGCGGGGTAACCAGCGCGCAAATCATTTCATACCTCGTCAACTGCTCGCATCATCACACCTCCGCCTGCTGCGTGGTGGATATTCCGGGCACGTGCAATTCAAACGCCTCTATTGAAAACTGCGGCACCGCCACCGTTTATGTAACCGATGGAATTATTGTAGGGCACATAGATGTGGCCGGAGTTTGCCCGGGATGAAAATAGCAGGTGCATAAACCCGCTAGGAAACCAAACCAATAAAACAGTTTTACTATGAAACTCATCATCAGAAAAGCAAAAGTATCGTTCGAGTTCAAAGAAATGAGCGCTGATGCGCTCGCCACCTTTGGCGATGGCACCGTGCAGGGGCTTAACGGCAACACTAATTTTCCAAGCCCGCCCATTGCCCTGTTGCCGGCTACCACCGCGGGCACTGTTTCCAACCTCATTGCCAACCTGCGCGCCACGCTTCAGAAAATTGCATCGGGCGATAAATCAACCGCCCTCACCAATCAGGAGCAGCAGCAAGCCACCGCCCTCATGCTTGCGCTCACCTCCAACGGGCATTATGTGGAAGACCACGCAAACGATTTGGGCGGAGGCGATGTAAAAAAAGCCGAAGGGCTTATTCTCACCACCGGCTATAAATTAAAAAAGAAAACCCAACTGCACCCGCGCGATTTTGAACTGGTGGACAGCGGACCGGGATGGGAACATTACCGCGTGAAAAAAGCAAAGAAAGGAACGGAAGGGCATATATGGAGGTATGGAATCACCCCGCAAAAAGGCACTCCGCCCGCAACCGTTATTCTCCGCTTCACCCTCGAAGCCGACATTATTATTACCGACCTTGCCAGCGGCACCATCGTGGGCATTCAGCACACCAGCATTCTGCCCGTGAGTCATACCAAAAAAACCAGCGCGGCAACCACGCAAACCAGCAAAACCGCCACCCAGATTCCGGCAAGCAAAAGCAAGCATCCTGTTTACAGCCACACCAATGCCGACCCTTATCTATGGACTGATTTCCTTTATACAGGAGTCATGTAGCAAATGCAGGAAAATAAGGATACAGGATACAAGGTTCTAACGAAATAAGTGGAATTTGAAGAAAAAACAATGATTTTGCCATGAATGCGCATCAGACCTACAGAGGAAATGCTCTCCTCTACAGAGGAAATGAACATTCCTGCGGAGGAAATGCTCTCCTCTACAGAGGAAATGAACATTCCTGCGGAGGAAATGCTCTCCCCTACAGAAGAAATGAACATTCCTGCAGAGGAAATGCTCTCCTCTACAGAGGAAATGAACATTCCTGCGGAGGAAATGCTCTCCCCTGCAGAAGAAATGAACATTCCTGCAGAGGAAATGATTTTCCCTGCATGACCTGACGCGTTCCCTGCAGGTGTGACGGCAGTGCAAAAAGGAAATGAAATACGTGCATCCACGACTGAAATTCTGGAAAGAGGTTTTTGATTGGCTCGTTGAAATACTGAGAAAAATTTTTAAAAGAAAAACAATATGAGTAAAAATGAAATCAACAAAACAAAGGTGGCAATTATAATAGTAATTGCTGCATCAATCCTCATTGCGATTTACATGCTGATGGGAGATTCAAGACCAAAGATTGATATTCCTACCTCCAATGGGAATATTCATATAGAAAGAAAAGCTAACTGAAAATAAAACGGAGCAAGTCGATGCCAAAGACCCTACGGAAAAATCCGAAAGAGAGTAGGCAAAAAAACAATGTAAATATTATGACAAACAGAGAGTGTTTAAAGAAAATGCATCAGAAAGTAATTGATGCATTTTCTAAACTTTTAAAAGCAGATGAAGAATTATTTGCACAAGGGAATGGTTTCATAGATAAAAAATTTATTGATGCGCATTATGAAACTTATAAGAACTGGCAGGATGCACAGAATGAATTTAACAAGTTTCTTTCATTTATTTTAAAAGAGAAACGAGGGCTTGATGACGAAATAGGAATCTAAAAAAAATGAAAAAACATTTCATCCAGTTCGGCTATGAATTCAAAGATGCTTTTATTAAAGCATTGGCTAATACTATAGCCGGTGCTGTATTGGTTATGCTTGGATTTGGTTTGGCTCAGACAGATGTAAGTAAAAAGTTTTTGAACCGCGTGGTTAACACATTTGAAAAATTTACTAAAAAGCAAACTGACATATATGAAGGATTATTACAGCATTTGAAAGAAGACCATGAAAACGATTCTTTAAAAATTAAAAAAGCAAATGCAATAAAACCAATTACTAAAAAATAAAATTATGGCAAGAGGATTTAACACAACAAAAGACGGTGGCAGTTGGAGCGAAGAAACTAAAAAAGCCGTTTGGAATAAAGGACGGCTATCTGACGATTCACATTCCGCAGCTACTTTTCGTAGAGATAAATGCGGC
>JACQAL010000007.1 GCA_016195025.1 Bacteroidota bacterium
GAAATGGAACACCATAGTAACATCCTTCCTTGGCAAACACTATGTGAAGAAAAAGGCGCGGTACTAAAAGTAATCCCAATAAATGATGCGGGAGAATTAAGAATAGATGAGTTCAAAAAATTGTTGAGTGAAAAAACAAAACTAGTTGCACTCTCGCATGTTTCGAATACGCTCGGAACAATTAATCCCATAAAGGAAATTATTTCACTTGCTCATTCTAAAAATATTCCAGTACTTGTTGATGGTGCGCAGGCAATCCCGCACAGGAAAGTGGATGTTCAAGATTTGGACGCGGACTTCTATTGCTTCAGCGGACATAAAGTTTACGCGCCAACGGGAATTGGTGTTCTATACGGAAAAGAGGAATGGCTGAATAAACTTGCGAACTATCAGGTTGGAGGAGGTACAATTAAAACAGTCACATTTAATAAAACTCAGTATGAGGCATCTCCTCTTCGCTTCGAAGCAGGCACTCCAAATATTGAAGGAGCCATCGGTCTTGCAAGTGCACTGGATTATATAAGTGGAATTGGTCTCGATAAAATTTCTGAATACGAACATGAATTGCTGAAATACGCTGAAGAAAAAATTTCTGCAATTGATGGAGTGAAAATTATCGGCACAGCAAAAGAAAAAGCCAGCGTGTTGTCGTTTGTGGTGGATGCCGTGCCGGCAGGTAGGCAGGGAATTCATCCGCTCGACATCGGCACACTGCTCGATGCTCAAGGAATTGCAGTGCGGACAGGGCATCACTGCACACAACCGCTTATGTATTGCTACAAAATAAATGGAACCATTCGCGCGAGTTTTTCTTTTTATAATACAAAAGAAGAAATAGATTTTTTTGCGAAGGCATTAATTAAATCCATAGAACGAATACGCCACTGATTACACTAATTATCACAGATTAAATCAGTGTGAATCTGAGAAATCTGTGGCTGAAAAATGACAGAAGAGAAAACGATAGAAAGCGCTGAACAAGAACTCATAGAGGAATTCTCCATGTTTGAAGATACATTTGACAAATTCGGATACCTGATTGACTTGGGAAAAAATCTGAAACCATTGGAAGAATCACTGAAAACAGAAAACAGATTAATCAAGGGATGCCAGGCACACGTATGGCTCTATAGCGAATTGAAAGACGGGAAAATTTTTTTCAAAGCCGATGCAGACGCAGATTACGCACGAGGATTAGTTGCGATGATGATTCGCGTTCTGTCAGGACACACGCCCGATGAAATCATGAACGCACCTTTGAATTTTATAGAAGCAATTGGTTTAAAAAATATGCTGTCGATGAAACGGGCAGGCGGACTGGCAAGCATGATAAAGCAAATGAAACTGGATGCGTTGGTTTATAAATCAAAAGTATGAGCGCAATTATCATAACACAAAATACTGAACTCACACAAAGAGTAATTGATGTGCTCAAAACATGCTTTGATCCCGAAATTCCTGTAGACATCTGGGAACTCGGATTGATTTATGAAATCAAATTGGACGAACAAAATAATCTCGAAGTAAAAATGACGTTGACTTCTCCATCTTGCCCCGTTGCTGAATCACTTCCCCCGGACGTGGAAGGAAAATTAAAATCCATAGAAGGAATAAAATCTGCAAAAGTGATTTTAACCTTCGAACCACCATGGACAAAAGAAATGATGAGTGAAGTGGCGCAAGTGGAATTAGGTTTCATGTGATGGAAAAAGAAATTGTAAATAGAGTAGAACAAAGCGGGTTAACAGAAATTAACCTGGAAGATTTTTATCCGAAAGGAGAACGCGCGTTGATTGATGTAAAAGAAAATTTATTCCAGGGCTTAATTCTGAAAGAAAAAGATTTCCGTGAGTTTGTGAAGAGCGAGAATTGGGAAAAGTATAAAAACAAATTCGTTGCGATTACTTGTTCTGCCGATGCGATTGTTCCCACTTGGGCGTACATGCTCATCGCGACTTCACTTCAACCTTTTGCAAAAAATTTTGTATTCGGGGATTTAAAAATACTGGAAACAGTTTTATTTCTCGAATCACTTTCTAAAATAAATCCCGAAGAGTTCAGAGATAAAAAAATTGTGATAAAAGGTTGCGGAAATTTTCCTGTTCCTGAAAGCGCTTATGTAGAACTCACACGCATTCTTACTCCCGTTGCGAAAAGCATTATGTTCGGAGAACCGTGCTCGACCGTTCCGGTAATGAAAAGAAAAGATTAAATAAATTTTTCTTTTTTCATACCCAGCCATTCCAGCGCAGAACCGCTCAAAAGTTTTTCTTTCATTTCATCACTGAAGTTCATTTCGCGAATTAATTTTCCCGGTTCATTTTCTCCTAGTGGAAACGGGTAATCGCTTCCGAGCGCGACACGATTTGCTCCGACAAGTTTTATAATATACCTCAGCATTTCTTCATTATGCGTTAAAGAATCCAGCCAGAATTTTCCAAGATATTCTTTTGGATTTTTTTTGTTGTCAACGGCTACTAAATCAGGACGAGATGCAAAACCATGTTCAATTCTTCCAATCGTTGCCGGAAAACTTCCGCCTCCGTGCGCGAACGCTACGCGAAGTTTCGGCAAACGCTCGAACACTCCGCCAAAAATCATGGAGCAAATCGCAAGAGAAGTTTCTGCAGGCATTCCGACTAACCAGGGCAGCCAGTATTTTTTCATTTTATCTGTTGACATCATATCCCAGGGATGAACGAAGATGGACATATTCATTTCTTCACATGCCTGAAAAACCGGAAAAAGATTTTCATCATTCAGGTTCCAATCGTTCACGTGCGAACCAATTTGAATTCCTGCAAGACCAATTTTTTTACATCGCTCCAATTCTTTTATTGCAAGTTGGGATGATTGAAGAGGAATTGTCCCCAGTCCCACAAAACGTTTTGGATATTTAAAAACAATTTCTGCAATGTGATCGTTGAGATATTTTGAGACTTCGAGGCAATCCTGCGCTTTCGCCCAGTAAGAAAACATTACGGGGATTGTTGAAAGCACCTGAACATTCACACGATGATGCTCGCATTCTTTCATTCTTGTTTCTGCACTCCAGCAGTTGTCTTCAATCTCGCGAAAAAATTTTCCGTCCACCATCATTTTCGCACAGCAGGGCTTGTGATGCTCCAAAGAAATAAATCCTCCGTAACCAAATTTTTTTTTGAAGTCGGGAAGATTTTCCGGAATGATGTGCGTATGAATATCTATCGTGAACATATCAATTGTCAAATGTCATATTTTTCTGGAAATAGAGAACGATTGCTTGCTTGATCAATCTTTCCTGTTCCATCGGCCTGAGTGAAGGAAGTTTTTCTGTAGATTTCCAGTGCGGCCAGCCGTCAGCATCTTTCCCTTCATATATATAGTAGCCGTAATCTTCCAGCAGCGAACAAACTGCGATGTGCATGAGTCCGAGTTTTTCGTCTTTGGAAAAAACTTTGTGTCCTTTACCAAGTTCCTGAACTCCTATGAGAAATAAAACCGCTTTCAAATCTATTTCTTCTCCAAACTGTGACGAAAGTTGTTTAATTATTTTTTGCAATTCAATTTCTATCTCTGCATCCATGTTACAAATTTAGTTTTTACACTTGATCATGTTGAAAGAATATGTTTTCACATCTGTCTTCTTCCTTTCGTCTTCCTACTTTTGAATCATGAGTTATATAGATATTATTTTAATAATTCCCCTCCTTTGGGGATTGTACAAAGGATTTTCGAAAGGATTAATTATTGAAGTTGCATCGCTCGCAGCTTTTGTTTTAGCAGTATGGGGGGGAATAAAATTTTCGGATTTTCTTTCCGAATGGATGAAAAATTCTTTTGACTGGACTTCAAAATATCTTCCGGTAATTTCTTTCGCGATAATTTTTATTGGAATTCTGATTTTGGTTTTTTCAACTGCAAAACTGCTCGAAAGATTTGTGAAGGCAGCAGCACTTGGATTTGCAAATAAACTTGCGGGAGGAATTTTCGGAATGCTGAAGTTCGGATTAATTCTGAGCGTTTTGATTTTTGTTCTGAACGCGATTGAAAAAAATGTTCAGCTTATTCCTTCCGAAACAAAACACGCTTCCTTATTATATGAACCTGTTGGAAAAATCGCTCCGCTGATAATTCCTGGTTTAAGAGAAAGTAAATTGCAAAATATTTTTCCTGATTCCGTGAATGTAAATCTGAAAGTGCCTTAATTTTTTTCCACTGCCTCTACTCCGGGCAGAATTCCGTTCTCAATATATTCAAGCAGCGCGCCACCGCCCGTAGAAACATAACTCACTTTATCTCCAAGATGATATTTGTTGATGGCGGCAACCGAATCTCCTCCGCCAATTAAAGAATATGCGCCATTCGAAGTTGCTTTCACAATTGCTTCGGCAATGAATTTTGTTCCGTGAGAAAAATTTTCCATTTCAAAAACGCCCATCGGTCCGTTCCATAAAATTGTTTTCGATTTTGAAATTACCTCTGAAAATATTTTTTCTGTCTGCTCGCCAATGTCAAGCCCCATCCATCCATCGGGAATATTTTTTATATCGGAAGTTTTTTTATTCGCATCGTTGGAAAAATTATCTGCGATAATGGAATCAACGGGAATATAAATATTCGCGCCTTTTTCTTTTGCGACATTCAAAATGCTGGTTGCGTTTTCTATTCTGTCTTCTTCCACCAATGATTTTCCAACCTTGCCACCTTGCGCTTTTACAAATGTGAAAGCCATTCCTCCACCAATAATAATGTTGTCTGCCTTTTTCAAAAGTTGTTCAAGAATTAAAATCTTATCTGAAACTTTTGCCCCACCCATAATCGCAGTGAACGGTTTCTGTGCTTCGTTCAAAACTTTGTTTATGCTGGCGAGTTCTCCGCTCATCACATAGCCGAAACATTTTTTATCCGGGAAAAACTTTGCAATCACTGCCGTGCTTGCATGAGCCCGATGCGCTGTTCCGAAAGCATCGTTCACATAAAAGTTTCCGAGTTCAGAAAGTTTTTTTGCAAATGCCTCATCGCCTTTCTCTTCCTCTTTATAGAAGCGTAAATTCTCGAGCAACAAAACCTCGCCATTTTTTAAGGAAGATGAAAATTTTTTTGCTTCTTCTCCTATGCAATCATTGGCGAATTTCACACTCGTTCCTAAAAGTTTGGAAAGGTGATTCTCTATGTGTTTCAAAGAATATTTTTCTTCCGGTCCGCCTTTTGGCCTTCCAAGATGAGACATCAGCACAACACCTCCCCCGTCTTTAAGAATTTTTTTGATAGTAGGAATAGCCGCGCGGATTCTTGTGTCATCGGTCACATTAAATTTATCATCCAGCGGAACATTGAAATCAACACGGATGAGCACGCGCTTGCCGGAGAAATTAAAATTGTCAATCGTCTTCATAGGTTACGAATAACTAATCTTTACGAATATTACGAATTATTTTCGTGGCAAAAATAAATATTACCGCGAATACACCTTCATTAGTATATTCGTAAAAGATTAGTATTTAGTAGATGTTATTCTCAAATATCATAGGACAAACCGAAGTAAAAGAACGGCTCACTCATTCTGCTCAGACCGGACGAGTGAGTCACGCCCAATTATTTTTGGGGCAAGAAGGAACTGGCGCACTTCCTCTTGCAATTGCGTATGCGCAGTTGCTTCTCTGTAAAAATAAAACTGCAAATGATTCCTGTGGAAAATGTCCGTCTTGCCTTAAGTGTAAAAAATTAATTCATCCCGACATTCATTTTGTTTATCCGGTTGCTTTGTCAAAAGAAATTCGCATGAGCAGCGATGTTGCGGCTGAATGGCGCGAAGCATTTTTAGAAAATTCCTATTTGAATTTATCCGATTGGTTCAGCCATATTTCGGCTGAGAACAAACAGCCGGTGATTGGAGTGGAGGAGAGCGCGGAAATTCTGCGCAAACTTTCTCTCACCACTTACGAAGGAGAATTCAAGATGATGATTATCTGGCATCCTGAAAAAATGAATGTGCAGGCAGCAAATAAACTTTTAAAAATTTTGGAGGAACCATCCGATAAAACTATTTTTCTTTTGGTTTCTGAAAATGAAGAACAGCTTTTGCGAACAATTGTTTCACGAACTCAATTGATAAAAGTAAATCGCCTCAGCGATGAAGAAATTAAAAATGCTTTGATTGAAAAAGGAATCGCAGAAAATGACGCAGCAAAAATTTCTTATTTCGCAGCCGGAAATTACAATACGGCATTAAAACTCATAGCAGAAAATACAGAAGAAAATTTTTATCTGCGGCAGTTTCGCGAATGGATGAGAATGTGTTTTAGGATGGATGTAGTTGGAATAATTTCCTGGACGGAAGAAATTGCCAATGCGAAATTCGGACGGGAGAACCAGAAAAAATTTCTTTCTTTCGGAATAAATATTATCCGTGAGTGTTTAGCCGAAATATATGGCGATAAAAAACTTCTGCGCGTAGTGGGAGAAGAATTGGATTTTGTTCAGAAACTTTCTACAAAATTAGACGGAAACATTTGTAAAAAATTATCAGATGAGTTGAACGAGGCAATTCTTCACATAGAAAGAAACGGCAACGCAAAAATTATTTTTACAGATTTATCTTTGAAGTGCGCACGAATAGTCAAGCAAACTCAGCCAGCATGAAAAAGCAAAAGATTGTAGTTGGAATTACGGGCGCAAGCGGTTCCATTTACGCGAAAGTACTGCTGGAAAAACTGCAGCAGCTCAAATCGCAGGTGGAAGAAGTAGGGGTTGTAATGAGCGATAATGCAAAAGAAGTTTGGAGAACAGAATTAGGAGACAATGGTTATGAAAAAATAAAATTCAAGATTTATGACAAAAATAATTTTCATGTTCCGTTTGCTTCCGGCTCATCCGATTTCAGAACAATGATTGTTTGCCCGTGTTCCATGGGAACGCTCGCGAGAATTGCAAGTGGAGTTTCAAATGATTTAATTACGCGCGCTGCGGATGTGATGCTTAAGGAAAGAAGAAAATTAATTTTAATTCCCCGCGATACACCACTTAGTTTAATTCATATCAACAACATGAAAACAATTACTGAAGCGGGAGGAATTATTTGTCCTGCCTCTCCGTCCTTCTATAGCAATCCGAAAACTTTTGAAGACCTTGCTTCCACAGTAATTGACCGTGTGCTTGATTTGTGTGGGCTGGATGTGAAAATGTATCGGTGGGGAAAAAAATAATTTTCAGGATAGTTTATCGGAAAGAATCCTCATCTCCACCATCGGAGAAATCTTTTCGTATAGGATATGATACGCTGCATCTGTAATCGGCATTTCAACTTTATACTGCTTGTTGATTTCGTGCACGCACTTCACGCCATAGTATCCTTCGGCAACCATATTCATTTCCGCCATAGCGGATTTTACCGAATATCCTTTTCCGATCATACTGCCGAAAGTTCTGTTTCGGCTGAACTGAGAATAAGCAGTCACCAGCAAATCTCCGAGATACGCAGAGTCTTTTATATCACGCATGATGGGATGAACTGCATCTACAAATCTTTTTATTTCTCCAATCCCGTTTGAAATGAGCACAGAAAGAAAATTATCTCCATAACTAAGTCCATGACAAATTCCGGCAGCAATTGCAATCACATTTTTCAGAACGGCAGAATACTCTGTTCCGTAAATATCATCGCTCACTGAAGTTTTTATATACCGGCAGGAAAGTTTTTCAGCAAGAAATTTTGCGCTCTCCTGGTTTTGCGATGCGATGGTGAGATAGGAAAGTTTTTCCATCGCCACTTCTTCCGCGTGCGAGGGACCTGCAATGATTCCGATATTTTCTATCGGCACGTTGTAAATCTGATTGAAGAATTCCGCTATGATTAAATTGTGTTCAGGTACAATTCCTTTAATCGCAGAAAATATTTTTTTATTTTTCAAATCGTTCGCTTTCATAGGAGAAAGCGATTCTTTCAGAAACGCGGACGGAACCGCCATTATCAGCACATCGGATCTTGAAACTATTTCTTTTAAATCAGAACTTACGGAAATCTTTTTCGCTTCAAACTCTACAGATGAAATATAATTCGGGTTGTGGTGATATTTCTGAATATAATTTGCTGTTTCGGAATTTCTAACCCACCAATTTACGCTTTCAACATTACTGCAAATAATTTTTACGATGGCGGTAGCCCAGCTTCCTCCGCCAATCACTCCAATATTTTTTTCTGAACTCACTCTGATTTTTTTTCTTCAGAAGTTTTTTCAGGGCGCATCTGCGGAAAAAATAAAACATCCTGTATGCTCGGAGAATTTGTCATCAGCATACAGAGTCGGTCAATCCCGATTCCGATTCCGGATGTGGGAGGCATGCCGTATTCAAGCGCGCGGAGAAAATCATAATCAATATACATTGCTTCCTCATCACCGCGTTCCATTAATTTTATTTGCTCTTCAAAACGTGCGCGCTGGTCGAGCGGGTCGTTCAATTCGGTGTAAGCATTTGCAATTTCTTTTCCGTTCACCATTAATTCAAAGCGCTCCACCAATCCATTTTTGCTTCTATGTTTTTTAGTGAGCGGGCTCATTTCTATAGGGAAATCAATAATGAAAGTGGGCTGAATAAATTTTCCCTCGCACTTCTCTCCGAAAATTTCATCCACTAATTTACCTTTCCCCATTGATGCTTCTGTGTGAATTCCCAATTGCTTGCACACACCGCGCAGTTGTGTTTCATCCATTCCACTAATGTCAATTCCTGTTTCTTCTTTGATTGCATCGGATAGAGAAATTCTTTTGAAAGGCGCTTTGAAATTTATTTTTTGTTCTCCAACCTGTACATCGGTTGTTCCATGCAACTCCATCGCAACTTTTTCCAGCATACGTTCGGTAAAATCCATCATCCAGAAATAATCTTTATACGCCACATAAAATTCCAGGATGGTAAATTCAGGATTATGCGTGCGGTCCATTCCCTCGTTGCGGAAGTTGCGCGAAAACTCGTAGACAAAATCGTATCCGCCAACAATCAGTCGCTTCAAAAAAAGTTCGTTCGCAATGCGCAAATAAAACGGAACATCCAGCGCATTGTGATGCGTGACAAACGGACGAGCGGCTGCACCGCCCGGAATATTTTGCAGAACAGGCGTGTCCACTTCGAGCGCCCCGCTTTCATCCAGAAAATTGCGAATGGTTTTTATTATTTGCGTGCGCTTCACAAAAGTTTCTTTCACACTTGTGTTCACCACCAAATCCGCATAGCGATGCCGGTATTTGAATTCGGGGTCGGTTACTTCATCGTGCGCTTTTCCTTCTGCATCTAATTTTACAATGGGAAGCGGCTTCAACGTTTTGCAGAGAAGTTTGAGCGATGTAACGTGAATGGAAATCTCTCCGACCTTCGTGGTAAAAACAAAACCGGTTACGCCAATGATATCGCCAATGTCAAGAAGTTTTTTGAAAAGAGAATCGTAAACAGTTTTGTCTTCACCCGGACAAATATCATCTCGCCTCACGTAAAGTTGAATTCTTCCCGTAGAATCCTGCAGAGAAGCGAAGCATGCTTTTCCCATATCGCGCACACTCATGATGCGCCCCGCGATGGAAATATTTTTATAATCGGTTTTGTTGCGCTCGTAATTTTCGAGAATGTCTTTTGCTGAAGCATTCACTTCAAACTGCTCGGGCGGATAGGGATTGATGTCGAGTTTTATAATCTCGTCTAACTTTTGCCTGCGTAAAATTTCCTGTTCTGATAATTCCATACCTTATTATATAGGAAAGCAAATATAATCCTAAAGAGTAAACAGCAAACTATTAAGCAATCAACTTAAATCCTCTTCCATGAATGTTCAGGATTTCCACCTTCGTGTCTTCGCTCAAATATTTCCGGAGTTTAGAAATATAAACATCCATGCTTCGCGCTGAGAAATAAGAATCATTTTGCCAGACGGTGCGCAGCGCAAAATTCCTGTCGAGCACATCATTTGAATTTAAGCAGAGAAGTTTCAGAAGGTCGGCTTCTTTCGTAGTAAGTTCAATTGTTTCTTTTCCTTTTATTTCGAGGGTGCGTTCGGAATAATTAAATTTGAATTTTCCTATTTTAAATTCATTCTGCTCCGATTGCCTGAGCGTTTGGTTTTTCACTCTGCGGAGAATGGCATTAATCCGCAACAAAAGCTCTTCCATGCTGAATGGTTTCGTAATGTAATCATCCGCGCCTGCGGTGAATCCTTCAATCGCATCTTCCTTCATGGATTTTGCCGTGAGGAAAACAATGGGAATATTTTTATCTGCCGAACGGATTTCGCGCGCGAGTGCAAAGCCGTCTTTAATCGGCATCATCACATCGAGCAAACATAAATCAAATCCGTTTTTATTAAAAAAGTCAAGCGCTTCTTTTCCGTTTGTGGCGAGTTTGGTTTCGTAACCTTTTGCTTCGAGGTATTCGCGCAAAAGATTTCCGAGATTGCGGTCGTCTTCTGCGAGAAGAATTGAAATTTTTTCTTTGTTCATGAAATTTCCCCTCTTGAGAGGGGCAGGGGTGTGTTGGTTAATGTTTCTTTTTGTTCTATATATTTTTCAATTGCCAAGATTACATTATCAATTCCTGTTAAAACCTCTTCGTCTGTAAATCTTAAAACAGAAATTCCAAGTTCATTCAAGCGTTTTTCTTTTTCAGCATCTTTCTTTTGTACTTCTTCAGTCGTATGAGTATATCCGTCCACTTCTATGCCAAGCATCAATTCATGACAAAAGAAATCTAAAATATATTCATCAATGGGTTTTTGCCTGTGAAAATCATATCCTTTAATTTGTTTTCCCTTTACATACATCCACAATTTAATTTCTGCCTGCGTACTTTTATTGCGCATGTTTCTTGCGTATTCTTTTAGCTTTGGATTATATGCAATAATTTTTCTTTTCATTTTGACACACCCCCTTCCCCCTCTCGAGAGGGGATAAAAATTTTAAAAGTAGTGCCGCGGCCAATTTCGCTTTCTATGGAAATGTTTCCACCGTGTTTCTCCACAGCGGCTTTCACATAACTCAAACCAAGTCCGAATCCTTTTACGTTGTGAATATTACCCGTTGGAACGCGGTAAAAGTTTTCAAATATTTTTTTCTGGTTCTCTTTGCTGATTCCAATTCCGCTATCTGCAACCGAAATCTGAATTCCTCCATTCAGGTTTACAGTGGAAATTTTTATCTGCGGCTTGTATTCGGAATATTTCAGCGCGTTGTCAACCAGGTTATAAATAATATTTGTGAGATGGATTCTGTCGGCAAATAAAATATTCTGTTCTGCTTTTTCGTCAACAATAATTTCTCCTTCGCGTTTTTCAACCTGCAGGCGAATGTTGCTGATTGCGCGGTCAATGATTTCATGCACATCCACTTCCTGCGGGCGAAGCTTGAATTGGCCTTTGTCCAGCACAGCCGTTTGCAAAATATTTTCAACGAGCAAACCAAGCCGCTGATTTTCTTCTTTGATAATTTGCGAGTAGTGTGTAATTTTTTCTTTTGATTTTTCCACCGATGAATCATTCAGCATTTCAGTTGCAAGAGAAACCGTAGAGATGGGTGTTTTCAGCTCATGCGTCATGTTATTTATAAAATCATTTTTAATGTCGGAAAGTTTTTTCTGTTTCAATATTGTTGAAACCGTATAGTAAAAAGAAAAAATAATTATGAGAATCAAAATTCCAGAGCCGGTCAGCATGAGCCACATGGTTTGGAGAATGTAATTTTTCTCTGAAGGAAAATATACGCCAAGATATTTTGGTGAAATAAAAACATTATCGGGAGCAAGATTTATTTTATAAGATGAATTCATTATTTCTTTCTGCGATTCGACTTTGGTTCCTGCGGGAAAATAGCTGTATCCAGCATTGTAAATTCCAAATTGATACTCTGCTTTAATTCCGTTGTCGAGCAGTTCTGCTTTCAGAATGGAATCAATCAGCAGCGTATCCACTTTGTCATTGTATCCTTTATAAATATTTATGCTTACGAGTTCGTCAAAAATATCGCTCACCATGTCTGACTGTTTCATCATCCACTGAAAGCGGTCATCCGAAGAATCAATATGTGTGATGGTGAAGGGCTCGCTGCTTTCGGTATTTATGTTCACGCCAATTCCTGCCACACCGGCAGAATCATTCGTAAAAGTTTTTTTTCTTGTCTTGTGCAGTGTAACTCCTGCCGAGTCAGTGGTCATCTCCTCAAAAATTTTTATCGCGCGCGAAGTGTCTCCGCTCATCGAATCTGCTTTCAGCATCCAGCGCATTCCCTGTTTGCGAAGATTTAATCGTCTTTTTATTTTTGAAGCGGCATTTTGTTTTTCCAATTTGTAAACCACATTGCTCAGCGCGTCATTCACGTTCATGGAAAAATGCTGGCTGCGCATGGTGAATGCGTTGTTTATCCAGTAGAGTTGCGTAAAAATCAGTCCAAGCAAAGCGATTCCCGCAAGTGTAGTAATGATTCCTATATTTTTTCTGCTCATTGCTTACAAAGATAACTTTTACCTATGGAAAATCTTTCGCTTAACATTTTTTAACATTCATTAACGAGGCGTTAACAGCATTTCATGATTTGATGAGTTACATTTGTTTCAGAAAAGGAAATCCAAACAAAAAATTTTACCATGAAAAAATTTACAACATTTCTCCGAAACAACACGGCTGTGATTGTTTCTGTTCTCGCAGTAGTTCTTGTTACCGCAACAGGAATTACAATTGCGCAGAATAAAAGTAATGGTCCGGTGAAAGTAAAAATTGTGAAGATTGTAGATGGCGATACCATTACGATTGAAAAAACCATGGACGAAGCAAGTGTGAAAGATTTCACGAAGCAATTTGAAAACATAAATGGGAAAAATGTTCAGGTGATGATTACGGTGGAAGATGTGAACAAGGATGAGAAAAATAAATCCGCACAGTCCATGCATTTTAATTTTGATATGGACAGCACCACTTCAAAAGCGTTTGCGAAAGCATTTGTGTTTTCAGGCGATTCGCTCAAGGAATTAAATTTCGATGACAGCATTTTCAAAAGCATTCCTAAAAATTTCAAATTCGATTTAAACTTCGATGATAAAGGAATCATGAATGATTTTGATTTCGACATCAACACGGATGATAATGGTAAAGTGATTATCAAAAGCGGAAAAGAAAAAACAATTGTCATCAACGGAGACAAAGACAATACTTCCATCAGCAAATCGGAAAATAATTCAGGAAAATCAAAATCAAAAACTATTGTTATAAATGATGACAAAGGCAAGAAAAAGAAAATGATTGTTACAACTTCTGTGGTAGTAATGGATATGGATGATGATAAAAGCGATGATGTTTACAAGTCCAACAGAAAAAAATCTAAAGATGAAACCGAATTCAGTTTTTATCCCAATCCTTCCGATGGAAATTTTATTCTCGAATTGAACCTGGATGAGAAAGAACCTGCACAGATAAAAATCACGGATATGGATGGCAAGGAAATGTATAATGAAAAACTGTCAGGAAACGGAATGGTGAGCAAGACAATTAACCTCAACGGAAAGAAGGGCACGTTTATTGTAACAATAAGGCAAGGCAAAAAAATCACGAGTAAGAAAATCATCATTGAATAAGACCTCCGATTCCTCGGAGGCAATATCCTACCAAAAAGAGCAATCAATGATGATAGAGTCCCCCGAGAAATCGGGGGATTTCTTTTTTTATAAATTTACTCATGCAAAAAATCCTGAACTACATCAACGGAGAATTGACAGAGCCGGTTGGAAAAAAATATCTCGACAATTATAATCCCGCCACCGGAAAAGTTTATTCGCTCATTCCTGATTCAGATGAAAAAGATGTTCAATTCGCAGTGGATTCCGCGCTGAATGCTTTTCCAAAATGGTCTTCAACAAAAAAAGATGACCGCGCGAAAGTGATGATGAAAATTGCCGGACTCATTGATAAAAATTTTGACCGCCTTGCTGTTGCCGAATCAACCGACCACGGCAAACCCGTTTGGCTCGCCAAGATGGTAGACATTCCACGCGCTTCCGCGAACATGCAGTTTTACGCTACGGGAATCATGCACTTTGCTTCCGAAGCGCATGCGATGGAAGATAGTGCAATCAATTATACACTCCGCGAACCAATCGGAGTTGCCGGTTGTATTTCTCCCTGGAATTTTCCGCTCTATCTTTTTACCTGGAAGATTGCTCCTGCAATTGCTTCGGGATGCACGGTGGTTGCAAAGCCGAGCGAAGTTACCCCGATGACCGCTTATCTTTTTTCTAAACTCTGCATGGAAGCCGGTTTGCCGAAAGGAGTGTTGAATATTGTTCACGGGCTTGGAAGCAAAGCAGGAAGTGCGATTGTTTCTCATCCGAAAATTTCTGCAATATCATTTACAGGTGGAACCATAACAGGAAAATCAATCGCATCAATGGCCGCGCCCATGTTCAAAAAACTTTCGCTCGAACTCGGAGGAAAAAATCCCAACATCATTTTTGCAGATTGCAATTTTGAAAATGCGGTGAAGACAAGTTTGCTTTCTTCTTTTTCCAACCAGGGAGAGATTTGCTTATGCGGTTCAAGAATCTTCATAGAGAAACCGCTCTATGAAAAATTCAAAACAGCATTTGTAGAGAAAACAAAAACAATGAAAGTGGGAAATCCTGCGGACGATTCCAGCAAACTCGGGGCAATTGTTTCCAAAGTACATTTTGAGAAAATTCTTTCTTATATCGAACTTGCAAAAAAAGAAGGAGGAAAAATTTTATGCGGAGGAAATGCTGTAAATCCAGGCGGGGAATTTTCCGGAGGATGGTACATCGCTCCGACTGTCATTGAAGGACTACCGTACGACTGCAGAACCAATCAGGAAGAAATTTTTGGTCCTGTTGTAACGCTCACTCCTTTTGCAACCGAAGAAGAAGTTTTAAAATATGCCAACTCCACGCAATACGGATTAGCGGCAACTATCTGGACAGAAAATCTTACACGCGCTCATCGCATGGCAGAAAAAGTTCATTCGGGAATTATCTGGATCAACTGCTGGCTCGTTCGCGACCTGCGCACCCCATTCGGAGGAATGAAAGGAAGCGGAGTGGGAAGAGAAGGCGGCTTTGAAGCGCTGCGTTTTTTTACCGAACCGAAAAATGTTTGTGTAAAACTATAGCAACTCCGAGAAAAAATATTCCTCTTTCAGAAATTCTTTATAGTCGGCAAGGTTTGCCATGATTTGAAGTTCGCAGAAGCGCGCATTGAATTCAAAATCATTTTTGATTTTATTTAATTCATTCAAGCGGAAGCGGTCAAAATTCAGAATTGACTGCGCTTCATCCTCTGAAAGTTTTTCATCTCGGAATTCTTTTGCTTTCAGGTCAGAAATTGTGACAGGATTTTCCCCGTTGTATTCGGCAAAATAATTTTTGTAAATATCGGCTCTGTTTTCCATAAGGCAAAAATATTTCAGATGTTTACAAGAAAAAAATATTCCCGAATGATTTATTAACAAAGAAAAGTTAGGAAGGAGTTGTGGAGAATGGGGGAGTCGAACCCCCGACCTTATGCATGCCATGCATACGTTCTAGCCAACTGAACTAATTCCCCAATCAAAAAATGTGAGGCAAAAATAAAAAGTTAATTAAACAGATGTTTCCGCGGAAACCTCTATGGGCGCATCTGTATATTTTATCTGGTTGATGCCCCCATATACATTCATTATATTTTCAAATCCTTTTGCTTTCAGGATTGAGGCTGCGGTGACTGAGCGATTACCGCTGGCACAATAAATAAGGTAACTTTTATTTTTAGAAAGTGTACTTAAATTTTGGGGAAGAGAAGCCAGTTCAATATGTTCTGAGTTTTTCACATGCGATATTTCAAATTCTCCCGGCCTTCTCACATCAAGAATATTTTCTCTTCCTGATTTTATCCGTTGTGCAAATTCTTGCGGAGTAATTGATACCACTTTATCTACGGGATTTCCTGCCTCTACCCAGGAATTAATTCCCCCCTTCAAATATCCTTTTACGTTTTCGTATCCAACCCTTGCAGCGCGGAGAATGGATTCATATTCTTTTCCTTCTTCGGTAACTAATACTAATGGTTGGTTAATATCAATCAACGTTCCAATCCAAACCGCGTAGGTTCCGTTCAGCCCAATATTCATGGCGCCTTTGATAAAACCTTTCTCAAATACATTTGGAGTTCTTGTGTCAAGAATTAATGCGCCATTTGCAATTTCTTTTTTCACATCTTCCGAAGAAAGTGGTTTTAGGTTGCGCTTCATCACTTCCTCAATGTTATCATATCCGTTTTTATTTATCATCGCGTCTTTGAAAAAATATTGCGGAGGAGCAGATAATCCATCCGTCACCACTTTGATAAAATTTTCGCGCGTCATTTCCTGTAAAGCGTAGTTGATTTTTTTCTGCTGCCCGATGGTGCTGAAAGTTTCCTTGGAAATATTTTTTCCGCAGGCGGAGCCGGCACCGTGCGCAGGATAAACAATCACGTTATCGGGAAGCGTTTTAATTTTTTTGTTCAGCGAATCGTACATCATGGAAGCCAATTCCTCTTTTGTCTTTTTTCCATCAAGAAGGTCCGGTCGTCCAACATCTCCTATGAAAAGAGTGTCTCCTGTAAAAACACAATACTCTTTTCCGTTCTCATCAAACAAAAGATAGCAGGAAGATTCAGGAGTATGCCCGGGAGTATGCAGAACTTTTATTTTTATTTTCCCGATAGAAAAAATTTCTTCGTCCTTCGCATTCTGCACATCGTAATTTGTTTCTGCAAGAGGACCAAAAATAATTTTTGCTCCGGTTTTTTTCGCCAAATCAATATGCCCCGAAACAAAATCGGCATGGATGTGTGTTTCAAAAACGTATTTGAGTTTCGCTCCGGTAGTTTTTAATTTTTCAAGATAAGGTTCTGTTTCACGGATGGGATCAATAATCACGGCTTCGCCATTGCTTTCTATGTAATAAGCGGCTTCGGCAAGGCAGTTGGTATATAGTTGTTCAACTTTCATTGATAAATTAAAATACAAAAATAGATAATATAAAGTATGGCGTAGGAAACAAGATTATGAGAAATATTATTTTCTAACAACTATTTTTCTGAATTACTATTTCAAAATCAAATATTTTCAGAATAAAAATCCGGATGCGGAAAGTGAGGGATTCGAACCCTCGATACGCTTTTGGCGTATACACGCTTTCCAGGCGTGCTCCTTAAACCACTCGGACAACTTTCCGGAAAAGGAAGGCGAAATTAAGAAATTAACCTGTTGCCGTTTTTGTACCTTCGTCTTATGAAAAAAATTTCTCTTTGTTTTTTTCTTTTCTCTTTTTCCTTTTTTCTTTCCTTCTCCCAGCCGCAAGTGGAATGGCAAAGTGATTTTTCAAAAAGCAACTACGACCGCCCTTATGGATTATGTGCAAATGCTATGGGAGAAATTATGGTGTGCGGAGAAACCTGGAACGATTCCAACCAAACCTATGACGGCACGGTTATGAAATTGGATTTTGCCGGAAATAAAATCTGGCAGAAGAATTTCGGTTATGGCGGCACCGAATATTTCACCTGCATTGCTGCGGTTTCGGGCGGCTATGTGCTCTGCGGAAAAACTTCTTCCAAGGGCGCGGGCTCCGATGATTTCTGGCTCGTGAAAATTGATGAAAGCGGAAATCTTCTCTGGGAAAAAACGTACGGCAGCAACTATGACGATAAAGCCCAATATGTTCTTGAAACAAAAACCGGAGACCTTCTTGTATGCGGAAATCAGATGACTGTTTCTTCAAGCAGCATTGCCGCATGGGTGCTGAAATTAAATTCCAGCGGAGAAAAAATCTGGGATAAAAAAATTGGCGGGCATTTCCGCTGCTATGCGCAATCGGCAGGCGAGATGGATGGTAAATTCATTATTGCGGGATACATTGAACCCAACTCTTATGACAAGGAAGAAAAATACAAGGAGAACAAAGCCCGCCTCACCGCGCTCGACCAGAATGGAAATACAGTGTGGGATAAAGTTTTTGTGGGAACAACAGACCCGAAAGGCGAAGAGAAAGATGATGAGTTTGCCGATGTAACCGTAAGCGGAAATGAAATAATTGCCTGCGGCTACAACGAATCAAAAAGCAAAAACGGCTATGAAGATATGTGGGTGATGAAACTGAATGCGCAGGGAGAAATGCAGTGGGAACAATTCTTCGGGGGAATTAATGAAGACAAAGCCACCGCGCTTGCAAAAACCGAAGACGGCATTGTGCTCTGCGGAAAAACCGAATCGCGCGAAACCGGAAGCACAGATATTTCCGTGGTGAAATTTTCCAATGAAGGAAAACTTTTATGGTCATCGCTCATCGGAAAAGAAATGAACGAATCGCCTTATAAAATAATTTCCACCGCTGACGGAGGATTTGCCATCGCTGCCGAAAAATGCACGCACTATAACTACGATTCAAAACCCGTGAAGTGCAGCATGAACATTATAAAACTGGCGGGCACTCCCGAAAAAAGCGTGGAGAATTATGTAAACCTGAAAGTGAAAGCATGGGAAAAGAAAGGCGAGTTTGAAAAAACCGATGCCTATCAAACACGTGTGAACGATGAGAACCGGAAAAAAATAATTGAGAAGCACACGCACGAAGCCATTGCCTATTATGCCGGAACCGCAGTTGATTTCAGCAAGAGCATGCTCGGCAACTACGATGCCGACAAAGAAGAATTTTCAGTAAGCATAAGCGGGCTGGGAAATTTTCCGGCAGCCGTATCGGTGGACAATGCGCAATCATTCAAGGAAAACTTTTCGTCCGTTCAGTTTGAAAACCCGGAATACTCCATTAAGGATGAGAAATTCCATTTGGAAAAAGTTTTGCTGGTGAACGGAGGAAAAGAATTTTCTTACAACGCAGAGAAAAATAAATTTATTCTTACAGGAGAAAGAAAAGCGCAGGCAGATTTATACCGCGGCACAGGCGACCCGCTCAAGGGATTGAATGTTTCCAAAACCAAATCGGTTTTTTCTCCCGGAAAATATTTCGCGCTGATTATTGGCGTGGATAATTACAAAGGAACCTGGCCCGCACTTCAAAATGCAGTGCACGATGCACAGGCGGTGGAACTGCTGCTGAAAAACAAATACAAGTTTGATAATTTCAAAACACTCTATGATGAGCAGGCAACGCGCGCCAACATCATGAACGCGCTCGAGTGGCTGGTGGACAATACGCAGGAGAATGACAACGTGTTCATTTATTATTCCGGGCACGGAGAGTTCAAAAAAGAACTGAACAAGGGCTACTGGGTTCCTGCCGATGCGCAAACGGCTTCGCTCTCCGCGTATATTTCGAACAACGACCTGCAGACATTTCTCGGAGGAATAAAATCAAAACACACGCTGCTGGTTTCAGATGCCTGCTTCAGCGGAGATATTTTCAGGGGGAATACGGTAACTGTAAAAATGGATTCGCCCGAAAAATATTATACCGAAACCTATAATTTAAAATCGCGGCAGGCAATGACATCGGGCGGAATTGAGCCGGTGATGGACGGAGGAAAAGAAGGGCATTCCATTTTTGCCTACTATTTTTTGCAGGCGCTGAAAAACAATGAAGGAACTTATTTAGATGCTTCGCAGTTATACGATAAATTAAAAATTCCCGTCACCAATAACTCTGAGCAGAAACCAAACCTGCAGCCGGTGAAAAATGCAGGCGATGAAGGAGGGCAGTTTATTTTTATAAGGAAATAGTATTATTTCTTCTCCACCACTTTCGGCACTTTGAAATAATCGGAATCCTTTTTCGGAGCGTTGCGCAGGGCTTCTTTCTGAGAAATGATTTGCTTCACTTCGTCTTCGCGCAGAATATTTTTTTCGTCATTCATATAAATGAGCGGCTCAATGCCTGTTGTGTCTAATTCATTTAACTTGCCCACAAATTCCAGCATGCGGTTTAAATCGTTTATGATTTCTTCTTTCTCTTTGCCGTTAAATTCCAGCCGCGCAAGGGTGGCGAGTTTGTCAACGGTGGATTCATTTATTTTAGACATTGGATTTTAGTTTTTGTTTTTCCCTTCTGAATATGTTTTTGGAAGAGTGGAAAGTTGGAAGGATGGAATAATGGAAAACAGCCAAATCCCTATTTTCCAATCTTCCGGTATTCCATCCTTCCATTTATTGATGCTGATTCAGCGAAGTTTGTATGCTGTGTTTTGTTTTCTCGCGTAAAGGTAGCAAATCCTCGTTGGTCATTCCGTGCGTGTGAATGGGAGGGCGTATAATAATTCGCGCAATGCCGGGCTTGCCGTGCGCTTTTAAAAATCCTCCGCTCTGCATAAGTTTCCAGTTGTCGGGGAAAACAAGCGGCACCACGGGAACCTGTTTGTCAATGGCAAGTTTGAACGCTCCGTTCTTGAAAGGAATTAATGTTCCGTTGGAAGAAATGGTGGCTTCGGGAAAAATAAAAACATTTTCACCGCGCTCAATCCGTTCCGCGGCTTCCACAAATGCGCGGTGCGAATCAACGGTGCTCTTGCGGTTTACTAAAATATTCATGCGCCTGAAAAAAATGCGGAAGAGCGGTGCCTTGTCGAGTTCCTGCTTTCCCACGAAAATAAAATAATGCGGAATGGCAACATAACTCAGCAGAATATCCAGATACGAGCAGTGATTGGAAACAAACACGCAGGGCTGCGGAATATTTTTTACATCGAGTTCATATTTCACCGAAGGAAAAATTCCCGCTCCGTAGCAAAGCCATTTCGCCCAGCCGCGCATGAGCAAAAATGCCGTGCCGAACCATTTTTTGCTCGAGAGCAGAACAAAAAAGAACGGGTATAGCAGGATGAGTGTAATTAGAAAGTTGAGGATGAACCACAATTTCCACAGCGCGCGCGGCAGGATGAGTAAAAAATTCATGACGATACTACGGCTGCGAAGTTAGGCAATTCCGAGTTTGACGCACGCATGCTCGGCAGAGAGTTGTTCGGCTTTTTTCTTGGAGATGTGCATTGCCTGCGAAATAAAATCATCGGCAATAAAAATTCCTATGGTGAAAAGGCGGTCGTATCCTCTTCCTTTTTCTTCCAGGACGCGGAAGTGCACGGGTTTTTTTTCGCGCTGGCTCCATTCAATGAGTTTGCTTTTGAAATCGGTTTCGGTCTCCAGAATTTTTTCCACGTCCACATGAAATTTCAGAATGCGGTGTAGAATAAATTTCTGCGTGAAGGAAAATCCTTTGTCGAGATAAATGGCGCCAACGAGTGCTTCAAAGGCATCGCCATGCATGGAAGTATGTTTTATGCCGGGGTCGCCCGACTGCGAAATGATTTTATTCAGCCCGAGTTTCACTGCCAGTTGATTCAAATGGTCGCGGCTCACCATCTTCGAGCGCATTTTGGTGAGGAAGCCCTCGTCCTTATAGGGAAATTTCAGGAAGAGAAATTCGGCTACGACAATGTTGAGAACAGAGTCGCCTAAAAATTCCAGCCGCTCGTTGCTGTCTTTTATTCCTTCTTTGAGTTCACGTGCCACCGAAGTATGTCGCAGCGATTGCGAATACAAAGAAAGATTGCTCGGAGAAAAGCCGAGAATATTTTTCAGCGCGTACTTTAATTTCTTTTCGTTCTCGGGAAGAAAAAAATCAAACATGGAAAGGTTGGAATAATGGAAGGGCGGAAGGATGGAGGGTTGGGAAAACAGCCATCTTCCAATCTTCCATCCATCCTTTCTTCCTTTTCATTCTGAAACTAAATTTCTTTTTTATGACTAATGCGTGGTTTCCTTCTCTTCTGCAACAACTTTTTTAGGGGGTTCCATTACTGTTCCGCATTTTTTGCACGTGCGGAATTCTTTGCTTCCGTAAAACCGCGCAAACACTTCCTGGAACTGCGTCATAATATTGGTGAGCGTAAAATATTCGTCATATAATTTATTGTTGCACTTCTCGCAATACCATTGCAAGCCGTCTTTTTCTCCTGCGCGCCTGGCGCGTTCAATCACCAATCCAACCGTGTTGGGTCCCCTGCGCGGTGAGTGCGGAACTTTTGGAGGAAGAAGAAAAATTTCTCCCTGCTTAATCGGAACATCCACTGCTTTTCCGTCCTGCTGCGTGCCCACTTCAATATCGCCTTCGAGCTGGTAAAAAAATTCTTCGCTCTCGTTGTAGTGATAATCCTTGCGCGCATTGGGCCCGCCCACCACCATGATGATAAACTCGGTGTCTTTGTACACAACTTTGTTGCCTACGGGCGGCTTGAGCAAGTGGCGGTTTTCGTCAATCCACTTTTTAAAATTGAGAGGAGATTGTACTGGCATGTTTTTAGTTTTTTTAATAGTGCAAATTACAACTTTTTTAATGTTTTGAACTATTCATCGTTCAAAATCTTTTTCCGTTATTATTTCTCTTACGAAAAAAAATTTTTAGCATTGCCAACTTTATCAGATATTTGCAACCCAATAAAACAAAACCCATGAAAGCAAGAATATTGAAGTCCGTTTTTGTTTCTGTATTTGCGTTGATTTCTTTTTCGCTTTTCGCAGAAGAAGCGCTTTTCCCCATAGAGGAGAAAGGGAAATTCGGCTACATCAACAAATCAGGAAAGGTGGTCATTGCTCCGCAATATGATTATGCCGAAACTTTTTCGGAAGGATTGGCGGCAGTGAGCGCTGGCGGAAAACGCGGCTTCATCAACGAAACCGGCAAAATGGTGATTGAAGCGCAGTTCGATAAAACCACTCCTTTCTCCGAAGGAATGGCTAGCGGAAAAAAATCGGGCAAGTGGAGTTACTTCGACAAAACCGGAAAAACAATTACGGAACCAACCTGCGATTACGCCTATAAATTTTCTGACGGGCTTGCGCGCCTGCAGGTGGGAAGCAAAATGGGCTATATAGATAAAACCGGAAACTTTGTGATTAAGGCGGAGTACGATGGCGCGTATGATTTTTCTGAAGGGCTTGCGCGCGTGAAGAAAGGAAACAAGTGGGGATTCATAGACAAAACCGGGAAGGCGGTGATTGATTTTCAGTTTGACGATTGTTTTGATTTCATGGAAGGAATGGCAAACGTGCGCAAGGGAGATGAAAACACCGGCAAGTGGGGATTCGTAGACAAAACCGGAAAGACGGTGATTGATGTGAAGTTCGACCGTGTGTGGCCTTTTTCCGAAGGCATGGCGCTGGTGCGCGTGGGTGATTTCAAAAAAGGGAAATACGGATACATGAACAAGTCGGGTGAAATTGTGATTCCGCCTACGTTCACGGGCGGAGATTATTTCAAGGAAGGACTGGCGTGCGTGTCCACCAGTTTGGATACCAAGAATCCAAACTTTCAATTCATAGACAAAAAAGGAAACATAGTCATCACTAAAAATTTTAAATACCTCACCACGTTTAAAAACGGGCTGGCAAAAGTTTCTTCTTCCGATTTGAAAGCGGGCTACAGCAACGGCTACATTGACAAAACCGGAAAATATGTGTGGCCCTGATGTTGAAATTCCAATTATTAATTTTCCAAATTACAAAATCCAATTTTATGCAGATTAAAAACATAGTTGGAATTTGGCTTTTGATTTTTGGCGCTTTCAAGTTGTGGCATAAAAATGGGTTATTGACTACTCTCGCGTGAAAAGATTTATTCCCATATTGATTTCGCTTCTCTGCATTTCGGCAGATTGGGTGCGCATGCCCGTTCTGCAGCAAGACCCCAATTCTTCCAACGCAAAAATCAAAGCCACGTTCATTTACAACTTCACAAAATATATTGACTGGCCCGATAAGTACAAAGAAGGAAATTTTGTGATTGGCGTGCTCGGCACTTCCGCTTTTTACAACGACCTCGCCACGCTGCTGAACACAAAGACAGTAGGCAGCCAGCGCTTTGAAATAAAAAGTTTCACCAATGCAGAATCACTCACGGGCATCTGCCATATTTTATTTGTGCCGGCAGAAAATTCCGCATTGCTGCCCGAAGTAGTAAAAAAACTCAAAGGCAAAAGCACGCTCATCATTACTGAAAAATCCGGGCTCGCCAAGCAGGGCTCTGCCATAAATTTTGTGGTGGAAAATAACAAGCAGCGTTTTGAACTGAACAAATCAAACATAGAAAAATACAATCTGAAAGTAAGCACCACGCTCACATCGCTTGCCATACAGATAGAATAAATGAAAAGGAAAATTTATATATTGATTTTTGTTTTGATGTCAGTAATGACCGGTGAAACTGTTTTTGCGCAGGCAGACAGCGTTGCCAAAGCCGCATTGCTTCTTCAAAGCCAGAATTTACCAGCCGATGTGCGTGTGAAGCAGGCGCTCGAAGTTATTGACAAAGCCATGCTCGACCCGAAAACCGCAAAGAGCCCATACGCCTGGTATGTGCGCGGGTTTATTTATAAGGACTGGTATAAAACATTTGAATCGGGAAATAAAAAATCTAAAACAAGAATTGATGCAGTTACTTACCTGAAGAAAGCGCTCGAACTCGATACTGCCAAAGAATATTCTGCCGACATCCGTAAAACACTCAAATACCTCGGCTCCACTTTCTACAACGATGCCGGAGCGCTGCTCGATGCCACCAGCTACAATACCGCCATTGAAAATTTTGAACATGCCAAAGAATGTTTTGCAATTGCAGAGCCCACTTACAACATTAAGAAACTCGAAATTGATTTCAAGAATGCGCTCGCAACCGATTACACAAATATTTTCCGAAGCGATATGAAAGCAAACACCAAATTCTTCAGCATGACGGAAGAATTATACAAGCAGGTGATTATGCTCGATTCAAACAACTGGGCGGGCAATTACAATCTTTCCATGCTCTACTATAATTACGGAGTTGACATCATCAATAACATGCCGGTGGAATCCGACATTATTGTAATTGAAAACATACAGGACCAGGCAAAAGATTTGTTCAAGAAAGCATTGCCCTATGCGCTGAAAGCATACGCGCTTAATCCGAAAAGGCGCGAAGTGCTCATTTGCCTGCAGGGAATTTATTTCAGTTTGTACGAGTTTGAAAAATCAGATGAGTTCAAAGCGAAAGCAGAAGCGCTTGAGAAAGAAAAATAATTAATCAGCGAAAAACGAATTTGTACGAAATTACGAAAGATAATTTCATTTCATTTCATTTTGTACATTCGTAATATTTCGCTTTTCGAAGATTTATGGCTTTTCGTTTCACCATTGGGCGCAGAATATCCACCGGATTCGGTTCTTTAATTCTTTTAACGCTGGGCGCTTTCGCTTTAACATTTTCCACCCTGCAGGAAAGCCGCAAGATTAATTCTCAAATCACTAATCTTTACACGCCTTCCGTAAGCGCGCTTCAGGAGTTAAATATTTTGGTGGTGCGTTCAAAAATGCTCACGTCCAACTGGGTGAACATTCAGCAGCCCAATCACGAGGATAAAGAGAAGCTGAGAAAAGTTATCAATGAAGAATACCCCGCGCTGAAAGTCCGCATAAATAACCTTGCCAAGGACTGGAACAAAGACGATAAAGAATCCATCACAAGTATTTTTAACCTGCTCAACGAACTGGTGGCGCTTCAGGATTATATCATGACGCAGTTAAATTCATTTTCCGCCTACGAAGATGCAAACGTAATGTTTGAAATACGTCCCATGGTGGAAGATGCCGATGGCGAAGTGAATGACAAAACAAGAAAAGTGCTGAACAATCTTTCATTGCTCATTGACCAGCAGCACGAGCAGGCGGCAAAGAAAAACAAAGAGATGCTCGAATCGTTTTCGCGGCTGCAAAACGTGGTGCTCCTGCTGGGAATCATTCTTCTTGTGGGGGGAATCATCATTGCCTATTTTACCATACGAACCATTGTGCGCCCGGTAACCGATGTGAAAGAACTTTTGCTGCGCATGGCGCGCGGGGTGCTTCCCGATAAAAGAATACGCGAAGGAAAAGATGAACTCGGAGAAATGTCCCTCGCGCTCAACCGCCTTGTTGACACCATGAAACTCACCACCGAATTTGCCCGCGAAGTGGGAACCGGAAATTTTGATTCCTATTACAAACCGCTTTCCGAAGAAGATAAACTCGGACTCGCGCTGCTGAAGATGAGAGAAGACCTGCGCATCAACGAACAAATACTTTCAGACAAAGTAACGCAGCGCACGGCCGAAGTGGTTCGCCAGAAAGCGGAAATAGAATTGCAGGCGCAGAAAATAGAAGTGTTCTACAAACAAGTAACCGATTCCATCCGCTACGCAAAACGGATTCAGGAAGCCATTCTTCCGCCCGATGGCTTTGTAAAAAAACTTTTACCCGATTCATTTGTGCTTTACAAACCGAAAGATATTGTGAGCGGAGATTTTTATTGGTTCGAATACCTGAATGGAAAAGTAATGTTTGCTGCAGTGGATTGCACCGGGCACGGAGTGCCGGGCGCATTCATGAGCATTGTGGGCCATAACCTGCTGAAACAAATCATGGGCAAGCATCAATTTACCGAGCCCTCAAAAATTCTGGACGAACTCAGCAAGGGCGTGCGCGACACGCTGCACCAGCGCAGTTTTGAAGAATCCACTTCCAAAGACGGAATGGACATTACGCTTTGTTCCTTCGACAAAGAAAATAACGAACTTGAATTTTCCGCAGCGTTCAATCCCCTGTATATCGTTCGTGACGGAGAAATTTTTGAAATCAAAGGAAATAAATTCTCTGTGGGAATTTACCTTGAGAAAGAAACGCAGAAGTTCACCAATCATAAAATAAAAATTCAGAAAGGCGATGTGATTTATATTTTCTCCGATGGCTATGCCGACCAGTTTGGCGGACCGAAAGGAAAAAAATTCATGCAAAGCCAGTTCCGCAATTTATTGTTCGACATTCACCGCAAGCCCATGCCCGAGCAAAAAAGAATTCTCGACAGCACCATTGAACACTGGCGCGGAGAGGAAGACCAGGTGGATGATATTCTTGTAATGGGAGTGCGTATGAACTAAAAAATTATTTTTTGTTTAACGGCAATTACGAAAAACTCTTTCCCAAGAAATTAGAAATCGCTTTTCCTATCACATCATTTTTTATGGTAGATTAGTTGCATGAAAAAGTTTTTTCTTCCTCTTATCTTTCTTGTTGTCCTGTCCGGAGCCGGGAGATTTCTTTCCGCGCAAACGCCCAAAGGATGGACTAAGCGAAATGCTTTTCCCGAAGGTGCGCTTGAAAAAGCCGTTGCCTTTACGATTGCCGACAAGGGCTATGCCGGGCTGGGAACCGACAACAGCGGCTTCAAAAAAAATTTCTGGCAGTACGATGCGAAGAGCGATGCATGGAGCGAGATGGAAAAATTTCCGGGCGAGCCGCGAATTTCTGCAGCGGGTTTTTCCATCGGCACTAAAGGATATGCCGGCACCGGCATGACCGGCTCGCAGAACATGCAGCAGGGCGCAAATGATTTCTGGGAATTCGACCCGCAAAAAAATTCATGGAAACAGAAAGCAAATTTTCCCGGAGGAATACGTTACGGAGCGGTGGGATTTTCCATCGGCACTAAAGGATACATCGGGCTGGGCGTAAATAAAAACACGCACTATTCTGACTTGTGGGAATACGACCCTTTGGCAAACAAGTGGACTAAAAAATCTGATTTCCCTGCTGGCGGAAGAGCCGATGCCAGCGTGTTTGTAATCGGAGAGGAAGTATATGTGCTGCTGGGGCAGGGAAAAGAAATTTTTCCCTCGCAGAAAGACGCATGGAAATTTTCTCCGGCAAAAAACGAATGGAAAAAAATTGCCGACTTTCCCGGCAATGCCCGCATTGGCGTACTGGCGTTTTCAAACGGAAAGTACGGCTATGTGGCGAACGGCTATAACGGAACACTGAAACGCTATGCTGATTTCTGGGAATACGATGCCTCTACCGATAAATGGAAACAAAAAGAAGACGTTCCCTACGGAACGCGCGATTACATTTTTGCTTTCGCAATTGGCAATGCTGCGTATGTGTGCACGGGACACGGGCAAAAAAATTCTTCCGGCTTCGAAGTGTGGAAATACGATTTTCCGAGAGCAACGGAAAATAAATTTGCGCTGGGCGGCACCTTGCTGCTGGGCGAAGAGCGCATGCCACTTGCAGCAGTGGACGTGAAAATTTACAACGCGAAGAATGAACTTCTGAAAACCGTTTCCACCGGCTTGTTCGGCTCTTTTCTTTTCATGGATTTGCCCAACAACACGGAATACACAGTGGAAGTGGCGGTGAACGATCCGCACTGGCGCAAACAAAATATTTATTTAGTGAGCCGCGAGAACGAAGCCATTGCCACGCTGAATGCCGATACTAAATTCCGCTTCCTCCTTTCGGGAGAAGAGAAAAGCAAACTTCAACTGCTGCGAATAGAAAACAAAAACATGCGCATGAACATGAAAGGAAAACTTGCGCTGAGCAGCGATAAAAAAATGCCTTTCGCCAATGCAGAAATTTCACTCATCAACGAAGAGCAGGAAGTGGTGCAGGTGGCCACCACCGATGAAAAAGGAAAATTCTTTTTCAATTACCTTCCCGTAGACACAAATTTATACCTGACTATTGATGAAAAAGCCACCGCCTCGCTTCCGAAGGGAACCACTATTCTGCTGATGGATGATAAAGATTCGGTGGTAAATAAATCCATCGCCTCCAACTCAAAAATGCTGCTCACCAGTTTGCCGCCCGAGCAGAATAAACTCTCAACTATTTTTGTGGAAGACCCCTGGATGCAGGCGACTTTCGGAAACCCTGCCGATGGAATGCTGGTGATGGAAAATATTTATTTCGATGTGGGAAAATGGGAACTGCTGCCCGCAGCAAAATCGGTGCTGAACAAAGCCGCCATCATGTTGAAGAACAATCCGAAAATCTCCATTGAAATTTCAGCGCATACCGATTCGCGGGGCGATGCTAAATCAAACCTCGAACTTTCAGAAAAGCGAGCGCAGGAAGCAAAAAATTATATTGCCGCGCAAAACATAAATACAAAACGGATTTCCGTAAAGGGCTATGGCGAAACCAAACTGCTGAACCGCTGTGCCGATAATGTGGACTGCACCGAAGAGGAGCACGCACAAAACAGGAGAATGGAGTTTAAAATTATATACGCAAAGTGATTTTGGGGCTTCGCATTTCGCTGCGCTCCACAAAATACATTTCTATTTCTCCTTTATTCTTGGCGTGGATTTTTCCGCGGTGGGTGAATTGACAACCCCCTGTGTCCCCCTTTGTTAAGGGGGAATCTTTCACAAGTGCATATGTTGCTCCCGAGATATTAATTTTTCCGGCTTCGCCTGATGATTCCATTCTGCTGGCAGTATTCACAGTATCTCCCCAAACATCGTAGGCGAATTTTTTATCGCCAACTACCCCGGCTGTAACAGGGCCCGAATGAATTCCCATTCGCAAACTCCATTTGCTATTCTGTTCTTTCATCCATGATTGAATTTCAATTCCGGCTTTTACAATTTCTTCTGCGTGATTTGAATTGGGAGTTGGAAGACCACTGTGACCTTTACTAAAATAACTATACAGTTGTGATTGGTTTTACTGGAATAGTTATACACTATTGTTTCGTTACACGGATATGGCTATACAATTTTTGTAAAAATACTGAAATAGCTATACACCCCTCACTAAGGTGGTTGGC
>JACQAL010000008.1 GCA_016195025.1 Bacteroidota bacterium
AAATTATTTGGAAGGTTGGAAGGTTGGAATAATGGAATGTTGGGAAACAGCCAATCTTCCAATCTTCCATTATTCCATTTTTCCTGAATATTCTGAAACCTGATTGCATTTAGAATACTCATTCCTTATTTCTCTCTATCCTCCATATCCTTTTATCTTTGCAAACCTTTTTATGAGCGAAGCAAAAAAAGCCGCGCCTGACGGCAGGCAGGAAATGACTTTCCTCCAGCATCTGGAAGCGCTGCGCTGGCATCTGGTGCGCTCGGCTGCGGTGGTCATGCTGCTGGCGTTTGTTTTATTTTGTTACAAGGATTTTGTGTTCAGCACCATTATTTTCGGTCCCATGCACAGCGATTTTTTAACCTACCGCGCGCTATGCAAAATCTCTCATCTCACAGGCATGGGCAATACGCTCTGCATGCAAAGCATTTCCTTCGAACTTATCAATATTGATTTATCGGGGCAGTTCACCACGCACATCTGGACATCGGTAATCGGTGGAGTGGTGGTGGGTTCTCCCTATGTGCTCTGGGAAGTGTGGCGGTTCATCCGCCCTGCGCTTCACGAGAAGGAAAAAAAATATACTGCGGGAGTTGTGTTGTATGCATCGCTGCTTTTCATCACCGGAATTCTTTTCAGTTACTATATTATTGTTCCCATGACCATTAATTTTTTAGGCAACTACCAGGTGAGCGCGCTGGTAACAAATAAAATTTCAATGGATTCTTATATTTCCACCGTAACCATTCTCACGCTCATCATGGGTTTGGTGTTTGAACTTCCCATTCTCATCTTTTTTCTCACGAAGATTGGCTTGCTTGGCCCGGCTTTCATGCGCAAATACCGCAAGCATGCCATTGTGGTCATACTTATTGTGGCGGCAATCATCACGCCCACATCTGATATTCCCACGCTGGTGATTGTTTCCACGCCTCTTTATTTATTGTACGAAGCGAGTATATTTGTGGCGAAGTATGCTGAGAAGAAAGCGTGATGAATGATTTTCTTTGAAGCGATAAATTTTATATGAACCTCCGTTTCAAAATTCTTTTTTCTCTTTTCTTATTTTTTTTAAGTGAAGCGATTGCTTTTTCTCAAGATGCAAAAATCACCGGCAAGGTTTACGATTTTCAAACCCGCGAAGCGCTTCCGTTTGTAAACATAAAATACAAAGGCGGAAAACCCTTCACCACCTCCGATGTGGACGGAAATTTTTCCATCACTGCCGAAGGTCCTTCCGATTCGCTCGAAGTTTCTTATATAGGATATAAAACGAAGAAAGTAAAAATCAAGCGGAATGTTTCTCAAACGCTGAACATTTCAATTGAGCCCGATGTTCTCTCGCTGAAAGAAGTGGTGATTCTGCCCGGTGAAAATCCTGCCCACCGCATTTTGCGGAAAGTGATTGCGCACAAGCCCGAACATAACCGCGATAAACTTCTCTCGTATGAATACGAAGTGTACAACAAAATAGAATTTGATTTGAATAACATTCCCCCGAAAATAAAAGAGAAGAAAATCTTGAAGCCCATCAAGTTCGTGTTTGATTACATTGACAGCACCAGCATAACGGAAAAACCTTTTCTTCCTCTTCTTCTTTCCGAAGCCCTTTCAAATTACTACTGGAAAAAAAGTCCGCGCTTCAAAAAAGAAATAATCAAAGCGAGTAAAATTTCGGGAATGCAGGATAAAAGCATGACACAGTTCATGGGAGAAATGTATCAGAACGTAAACATTTATGATAATGATATTCTCGTTTTCGGAAAACAATTTCCCAGCCCCATTTCCGACCACGCATTGCTCTACTATAAATTTTATCTGATTGACAGTTTATATCTGGATAATCACCGCTGCTACCAGTTGCAGTTCAAACCAAAATGGAAACAGGAATTATGTTTCACCGGCAACATGTGGGTTGCCGATACTTCTTTTGCCGTGAAGCGCCTCGAAATGTCTTTGCCGAATGACATCAACCTGAACTTTGTGAAAACACTTGGTGTGGTGCAGGAATATACCGTTGCAGACAGCATGTGGATGCTCAGCCGCGACCGCCTCATAGTGGATTTCAAACTGGATGAGTACAGGAAAAAAAGTTTAACTGCAGGATTCTACGGGAGAAAAACTACTTCCTACACAAACATTGTCATCAACAAGCCGCGCCCCGATGATTTTTATAGCCGCATGGAAAATATTATTGTGCTCGACAGTGCCGATAAACATACCGATGAATTCTGGAAACAAAACCGCCACGATACGCTTTCTAAGAATGAGAAACAGATTTATAAAATGGTTGACACCATCAAATCGCTTCCCATCTATCAATCCTATTACAACTGGATTTATTTTCTTGCGAACACCTACAAGCCCTGGGGCTATGTTGAAATTGGTCCGTATCATAAAATTTACAGCAAGAATGTGGTGGAAGGAAATCGTTTTCGTTTAGGCGGAAGAACCAGCGATAAATTCAGCAAGTGGGTTGAGTTGAGCGGCTATGGCGCATACGGAACACTTGACAAGCAATTCAAGTACAGCACCACTTTCAGAACATACATTACAAAAAAGCCAAGGCAAATACTTTCGCTCGGATATAAAGATGATGTGGAAGTTCTCGGGCAAAGCCCCAATGCATTTACTCCCGATAATATTCTCACCACCATTTTCCGCAGGCGCCCGCTCAGCAGTTTAACAAAAGTTCAGCAGGCGCTCACCAGTTATGAATTCGAACCTCACCAGGGCCTCAACATGAAATTCTTTTTCATCAACCGCGTGATGACCCCGCTCGGTGGATTCACTTACCAATATCATATTGATGATACCACGCTCGGAACGCAAAACAATATTATTTCTTCCGAACTTCAGGCGCTCATTCGTTTTGCTTACAATGAAAAATATATTGAATACACTTTTTCGCGGGCGAGCATGGGCACGCGCTATCCGGTGGTAACGCTGCTTTACACGTATGGAATGAAAGGAATTTTCCAAAGTAATTACGAATACCATAAACTCAGTTTGAATATCAATGACCGCTTCCGCATCAATCCGCTGGTGGGCTACACCGATTATATTGTGGAGGCAGGAAAAATTTTCGGAACAGTTCCCTATCCGTTGCTCACGCTGCACGGAGGAAATGAAACTATTATTTATGATCCGTATGCTTACAACATGATGAACTATTACGAATTTGCCAGTGACCAATATGTAACCGCGCAGGTGTTTCATCACTTCGAGGGATTTTTTCTCAATCACATTCCCATCATGCGCAGGTTGAAATGGCGTGAAGTGGTTTCGGCAAAATGGCTGGTGGGGAGCATCAGTGAAAAAAATCAAAATGTTTTTGTTTTTCCTTCCACGCTCACTTCGTTAAACCAAGGTCCTTATTATGAAGTAAGCGCAGGAGTTGAAAACATTTTCCGGTTTTTCCGCATTGATGTGCTCTGGCGTTTGTCGTATATTGATAAGAACTATGTAAGTTTTTATACGGCAGCCAGCGGAGATAAAAAAGTCCCCATTGTGGGTGTGCGCGGCTCGCTGCAAATTAACTTTTAAAGAAAGTGAGAAGTCAGATTTTAGAAGTGAAATTTTAAATACACAAACTATGAATAAAAACGATTTGATTGAGCGGACAAGAAAGTTTGCAATAAGGGTTTTCAAACTTGTTGATTTACTTCCTAAATCGAAAGCAACAGATGTTATTTCATATCAACTTTTGAAATCTGCTTCATCCGTTGCTGCTAACTATAGGGCAAGTGCCCGGGCAAAATCAAGAGTCGATTTTTCCAATAAAATAAAAACAGTTCTTGAAGAAGCGGATGAAAGTAACTTTTGGCTTACTTTTATTAAAGATTTAGAATTACTCATAAAGAATAAAGAGTTAAATGAATTAATTCAAGAGTCCTCTGAATTAACTGCTATTTTTACAACTTCAGTCAAAACTTTAAGTAATTCATAGTAGATGGTTAACTTCTCACTTTTCACTTCTCACTTCTAACTTCACCTATGATTTTACGAACTGAAAATTTAATCAAGCGATATAAAAGCAGAACAGTAGTAAACAATGTTTCCGTAGAAGTGAAGCAGGGAGAAATTGTTGGCTTGCTGGGACCGAACGGTGCAGGGAAGACCACTACTTTTTACATGACCGTTGGATTAATCAAGCCCAATGGAGGAAAAATTTTTCTCGATGAAATTGAAATCACCAAAGAACCCATGTACAAGCGCGCACAAAAAGGAATCGGTTATCTTCCGCAGGAAGCATCGGTGTTTCGTAAATTATCGGTGGAAGATAATTTGCGCGCAGTGCTTGAGATGACAAAACTTTCCAAAGAAGAACAAAAAAGTAAAATAGAAAGTTTACTCGAAGAATTTGGATTGAATAAAATCCGTAATAGCAATGGCGATGTGCTTTCGGGAGGAGAAAGAAGAAGAACTGAAATTGCTCGCTGCCTTGCTGTTAATCCGAATTTTATTTTGCTCGATGAGCCCTTTGCCGGCATTGACCCCATTGCAGTGGAAGATATTCAGAACATTGTGCGCAAACTCAAAGAAAAAAATATCGGCATCCTCATCACCGACCACAATGTGCACGAAACACTAACGATTACCGACCGTGCCTATCTTCTTTACGAAGGAAAAATTCTCAAAGCAGGAACCGCTCAGGAACTTGCCGAAGACGAACAAGTGCGCAGGGTCTATCTTGGAAAAAATTTTGAACTGAGATAAATTTTAAGAATGAGAAATTGTCAATATTAATTTTTTCTTTCCGTAATCAATCACCGCGTTATAACTTTTCAGAATATCCGAGCCGAGCACTCCGTCAATCGGTTTCACGCCCATTTGTTTATACGCGGCAACTACATGGGAAAAATCCAACAAGATTGCGAAATAATCTTTTAATTTAATTTTTCCGATTTGAAATTTATCGAGCATCGTGATTTGGCTTTTCATGGAATTGGTTCCTATTCCGCTGGCAAGTTTCTCGTGCTTCTCGAATTTATTTTTGTCAACAAATTTTTTGATTCGTTCTTTGTCGAATGCGCTGCGCGATGCGCCTGTATCAATAATTAAAGATGCTTTCTTCCTGTTAATCTTTGCAGAAACAAAAATATGAAAGCCATCATCTAATTTTATCAGCCGGATTGGAATAATGCTTTTCATCGGAATCTGGTAACGAAGTAACTAATTCTGTAACGAATATTACGGATTATATAATTCTGATTCGTAAAATTTGCAATCGGATTCGCAACTTCGTTACCAGGAATAATTCAATTATACTTTTCAAGCAACTACTTTCATATTATCCAGCACGCTCATCACTTCTTTCACGGCTTTTGCGGATGATTCCAAAAGTTTTTTCTCGTCCGTATTTAATTTGAGTTCAATGATTTTTTCAATTCCGTTTTTTCCGAGAATCACCGGCACACCGAGATAAATATTTTTCATTCCGTATTCTCCGTTCAGCATTGCGCACACCGGAAAAATCCGTTTCTGGTCGAGCGCAATGGCTTCCACCATTTGAGCGGCAGCAGCACCGGGTGCATACCATGCGGATGTTCCGAGGAGATTTACAATTTCTCCTCCGCCAACTTTTGTGCGCTGAATAATTGCGTCTAATTTTTCTTTCGAGATGAGTTCAGTAACCGGAATGCCTCCCACCGTTGTGTAGCGCGGAAGCGGAACCATGGTATCGCCATGCCCGCCCATGAGCACCGCCTGAATATCTTTTGGCGAACAATTTAATTCTTCGGCAAGAAATGCGCGGTAGCGAGCCGTATCCAGAATTCCGGCCATGCCGAAAACTTTTGAAGAACTTTTTTTCGCTGTGAGATAGGCGCAGTAAGTCATCACATCGAGCGGATTGCTCACGATAATCAGAATCGTATTCGGAGAATGTTTCAGAATATTTTCCGTAACTCCTTTCACAATTCCTGCGTTGGTAGAAATCAAATCATCGCGGCTCATGCCGGGTTTTCGCGGAAGCCCGGAAGTAATCACCACCACATCCGAGTTTGCGGTTTTGGAATAATCGCTGGTGCTTCCTTTCACGCGCGAATCGTAAAGATGAATGGGTGCCGCCTGAAAAATATCGAGCGCTTTTCCTTCGGCAAAATTCGGCTTTATGTCGAGAAGGCAAATTTCATTTGCATAATCGCGCTGCGCAATTACATCGGCACAGGTTGCGCCAACATTTCCTGCTCCTACAACTGTAACTTTCATTGTGATTTGATTTGTTTGTGTGGATTGCGAAAGTAAAAAATAATCCTTTGCTCATTTCGGGAAAACCAATTCTCGCTGAGAGAAATAATTTCTCAAATAGTTTCTACAATTCATCAAAAAAAAAACTTATTACTATGAAAACATTAATAATAATTTTTGCCTGCGGATTATCATTTTCATTATTCGCTCAGAATATTGAAACCGATACCGCAAAAAACTGCCTCACGCTTCGAAACGGAAAAGTTATAATCAAACAACAGGGAAAGGCAACAGAGTTAAGGCAGGATACAATTTTGGCGAACGGAATTAAAATTACTCCCAACGGCACTATAATAAGGAAGGACGGAACGAAGACAACCATGCAAACCGGGCAATGTTTTTCCATGGAAGGAATCCGAATGACGGATGAGCCCGGCAAAGGGAGAAAAAGTGCGGTGAAGAAAACCTCAGAGGAATGATGGCATGTAGGAAGAATGGCAGTTTCAGCCATTCTAATATTTCATTATTCCAATTTGAAATTTTTATTTACATTTGCGACCAATTAAATAAAAACAAAACATGTTGCACGTTCAGATAAAAGAAGGTGAAGGCGTAGAAAAAGCCCTCAAGAAATTAAAAAAGAAATTTGAAAAGACAGGTATTCTCCGTGAACTTCGCAGTCGCCAGGTTTTCACAAAGCCGTCCATCAAGCGCAGGGAAATCATCAAGCGCGCGAAACATCGCCAGCGTCAGGCGCAATCGGAAGAATAATTTTTTCCACAAAATAATTTCATTGCGGGTTGGAGTTTAACTTCGGTCCGCAATATTTTTTTATACCTTTCGTTCTTCTGCTATGAATAAAGAGGCATTCATAAAATATCTCCGCTATGAAAAGAGAATGTCTCCGCATACCGTAAATGCTTATTCAAATGATCTTGAGCAGTTTTATTTATATCTGAAAAATATTTATTCATTCAATGATATTAAGGAAGTAAACCATTCCATCATTCGTTCGTGGATAGTTTCTCTCATGGAAAATAAAATCACCGCGCGTTCCGTAAACAGAAAAATCAGCACGCTTAAATCATTTTATAAATTTCTTCTTCGCGAAAAAGTTGTGGATATAAATCCCATGCACAAGATCCAATCTCCAAAGAATCCTAAACGTTTGCCAGAGTTTGTGGAAGAAAGTAAAATGAATTCATTAATTGAAGATGTGAAATTCGAAGATGACTTTGAAGGAAAGCGCAATCTTCTTATAATAGAAATGCTTTATTCTACCGGCATGAGGCGCGCTGAACTGGTGAATCTGAAAGAATCGGATATTAATTTTCATGGCAGCACAGTAAAAGTTTTAGGAAAAAGAAATAAAGAACGCCTTATTCCGTTGACTTCCGGATTGAAAATTCTTATAAAGAAATATATCGAAGAAAAAAATAAATCCATCGAACCAAGGGCGGATTATTTATTTCTGACGAAAAAAGGAAACCAAATTTATCCAAGTGCCGTATACCGAATTGTAAGGGATTCTCTTGAAAAGGTGACAACATTATCCAAGAAAAGCCCGCATGTGTTGAGGCATACTTTTGCAACACATTTATTAAACAACGGAGCAAACCTGAATGCAATTAAAGAACTTCTTGGCCATGCGAATCTTTCAGCCACACAAGTTTACACGCACAACACCATTGAGAAATTAAAATCTGTATATTCGAAGACACATCCGAAAGCATAACTCACTTTTAAATATTTTCTCTATGAACATTAAAATCCACTCCATCCATTTTGACGCAGATGCAAAACTTCTTGCACTCATCAACAAAAAAGTAGAAAAGTTAAGTCACTATTTTGACGCGGTAATCAGAAGCGAAGTGTATCTCAAGATTGACAAATCTGATACTGCAGAAAATAAAGTTGTCGAAATAAAAATTCATGTTCCCGGCAACGATCTTTTTGTAAAGCGCCAGTGCCAGACATTTGAAGAGGCCACTGACGAATGCATGGGCGCTCTTGCTTCTCAACTGAAAAAGAAGAAAGAGAAAAGCAGAAGAAGCATGGCTCGCAGAAAAGAGTCGGCAAAATTCTCCGAGTAAATTTTTTCTTCCATAAATTTTTTCCGCATTTTGTTCGCAGAACGAAATGTTTTCTACTTTTGCCGTTCGTTTTTTGAATTTTATTTTTTATTATCGGAATTTTTTTTGATAAATAAAATTTGGGCGGCTGAATAAAATAATCAGCCAGCGTAGCTCAGCTGGTAGAGCAACTGACTTGTAATCAGTAGGTCGGGGGTTCGATCCCCTTCGCTGGCTCGTTCTTAAAAAAGTTGGGGAGATAGCCAAGTGGTCAAAGGCAACAGACTGTAAATCTGTCCTCTTCGGAGTTCCAAGGTTCAAATCCTTGTCTCCCCACAAAGTGAAAAAATAATTAAGCGGAAGTAGCTCAATGGTAGAGCTTCAGCCTTCCAAGCTGAATGTTGCGGGTTCGAGTCCCGTCTTCCGCTCAAGCATTGCGGATTTCGGATTGTTACAATTGCGAATTAAAATCCGCAATTTAAAATTCGCAATCCGCAATATTCATTTGCCAATGTAGCTCAGTTGGTAGAGCACATCCATGGTAAGGATGAGGTCACCAGTTCGATCCTGGTCATTGGCTCAGATGAAAGAAATTATTGGTGTTTACATTCTTCAATGTAAGAATGAAAGATATTATATTGGAAGTTCAAAGGATATAAAACTAAGATTTGAACAACATCAAAATGGTTCAGTAAAGGCAACAAAATATATTTTACCTGTTGCTTTAAAAGCAATAATATCTTGCTCAGATTCGACAGAAGCAAGAAAACTTGAATGGAAAATTAAGAAAAGCAAAAGCAGAAAAGTAATTGAAGAATTAATTAGCCAATATCCGCATCGAGGGTAGAGCAGTCCGATGTATCGGACAGGTCACCAGTTCGATCCTGGTCATTGGCTCAGTACAGTTGAAAAATATCTTTCCGAAAACCCGGCTCAGAACGCTTCCTTCTTCCGAAGGAATCCCTTCGGGACATGCCGATAACTTCAGGAAAAAATGTTTATTATTTTGAATGGAGATGAGAAAATATTATCTATATTCGCACCCCTTATTCAAAATTTTTTTAATTAAGAATCAATCGTATAATTTTTAAACATTCAGAACTATGGCAAAAGAAAAATTTGATCGTTCCAAACCACATGTAAACATCGGAACAATCGGTCACGTTGACCACGGTAAAACTACTCTTACGGCAGCAATCACCATGGTGCTCGCAGACAAAGGTCTCGCAGCAGTGCGTGACTTTGCCTCGATTGACAATGCTCCTGAAGAAAAAGAGCGCGGTATCACAATCAACACTGCGCATGTTGAATACGCTACTGAAAAAAGACACTACGCACACGTTGACTGTCCCGGCCACGCGGATTATGTGAAGAACATGGTTACAGGCGCTGCGCAAATGGACGGAGCAATTCTCGTTGTTGCTGCAACTGACGGACCCATGCCTCAAACACGCGAGCATATTCTTCTCGCGCGCCAGGTAGGTGTTCCGCAAGTTGTAGTGTTCATGAACAAATGCGATATGGTTGACGATCCCGAACTTCTCGACCTCGTTGAAGTGGAAATCCGCGACCTCCTCACTTTCTATGGATATGCAGGAGATAAAACTCCAATCATCCGCGGTTCTGCTTTGGGTGCAATGAACAAAGATGCAAAGTGGGTTCCAAAAATTTTCGAACTCATGGATGCAGTTGATACATACATTCCGCTTCCCGTTCGTGTTGTTGACAAACCTTTCCTCATGCCGGTGGAAGATATTTTTTCCATCACCGGTCGTGGAACAGTTGCAACCGGAAGAATTGAACAAGGAATTTGCAAAGTAGGAGAAGAAATTGAAATCGTTGGAATGCGCCCTGAAAAAATGAAATCAGTTATCACGGGTGTCGAAATGTTCCGAAAAGAATTGGATTCAGGTCAAGCAGGCGACAACGCAGGATTACTTCTCCGCGGTATCGATAAAAAAGATATCTGGAGAGGAATGGTTCTCGCTAAACCGGGTTCAATTACACCTCATACTATTTTCAAAGCGGAAGTTTACGTTCTGAAAAAAGAAGAAGGCGGACGTCACACTCCGTTCCACAATAACTATCGTCCGCAATTTTATATGCGCACGACTGACGTAACAGGAACTTGTACTCTTCCCGAAGGACGCGAAATGGTTATGCCGGGTGACAACGTAACTATTCAGGTTGAATTAATTCAGCCGGTTGCGATGGACAAAGGATTGCGTTTCGCAATTCGTGAAGGAGGAAGAACAGTGGGTGCCGGACAAGTTATTGAAATCATAAAATAATTTATCTGTTCTCCCAATTGGGGATACAGGTGTAGCTCAATTGGTAGAGCAGCGGTCTCCAAAACCGCAGGCTGGGAGTTCGAGCCTCTCCACCTGTGCTGAGAAAGTTTGAATGTTACATATAATAAGGAAGAATGAATAAAGTAAGAGCATACGTAAACGATACCTACAGCGAACTGGTTACGAAAGTTTCCTGGCCAGCTTGGAAAGAATTACAGGGCAGCGCAGTGATTGTAATGGTATCAACCTTAATCACCGCCTTGCTTGTGTACGGAATGGATGTGGCTTTTAAATTTATTATGGAAATGATTTATGGATTCTTTAGTTAATATCATGAGCGAAAACACTGAAATAAAAACCGAGGAAACAAAGGCAGAAGAAATTACTGCTAAAGAAAAAACTTCTAAGGCGAAAGAAACTCCCTCTGCCGAAGAGAAGCGGTGGTTTGTTGTGCGCGCTATCAGCGGAAAAGAAAAAAAGATCAAGCAGAACATCGAAGCGGAAATCAAGCGTGCAAAACTTGGAAAGTTTGTTTCGCAGGTTTTAATTCCAACTGAAAAGGTGATTCAGATTCGTGCAGGAAAAAAAGTGAGCAAGGAAAGAAATTTCTTTCCCGGATACATTCTGGTGGAAGCAACTCTCTCCGGAGAAGTTCCACATACCATCAGACACGTTCCCGGAGTTCTCGGATTTCTCGGAAGCAAAAACGGAGAACCCATTCCGCTTCGCCTTTCCGAAGTGAACCGCATTCTTGGAAAAGTGGATGAACTTGCTGAGAGCACTGAAAAAGTAAATATTCCGTTTTATGTGGGCGACACCGTTAAAATTATTGACGGTCCGTTCAACACATTCACCGGAACAGTTGAAGAAGTAAACGAAGAAAAGAAAAAACTGAAAGTAACTGTGAAAATTTTCGGGCGTAAAACTCCGCTCGAATTAAGTTATATGCAGGTTGAGAAACAATAATTTTTATTCGAAATAAAATGGCAAAAGAAATCGGAGCATTAGTTAAGTTGGTGATAAAAGCAGGGGCAGCAAATCCTGCACCTCCTATTGGTCCGGCACTTGGTGCAAAGGGAGTGAACATCATGGAATTCTGCAAACAGTTCAACGCGAAGACCAAGGAAATGGGAAACAAAATGATTCCCGCAATCATTACGGTTTATAAAGACAAAACTTTTGAATTCATTCTCAAGCGCCCGCCTGTTGCAGCGCAGTTGAAAGAAGCATTGAAAATAGAAAGCGGCTCTGGTGAACCAAACAGAAAAAAAGTTGGAACAATTAAATGGGCGCAAATCAAAGCGATTGCAGAAGATAAAATGGTTGACATGAACTGCTTCAAACTTGAATCAGCAATGAATATGGTAGCAGGACAAGCGCGCAGCATGGGAATTAATGTTGAAGGAAGACCTGGTAAAAAATAATTTTAAAAGAAAGAAAGTATCATGGCAAAGTTGACTAAAAAAAGAAAAACAATCCTCGGAAAGTTTGACGCTACAAAAGTATACAACCTCCGCGATGCTGCTAAAATTGTAAAAGATATTACCACAACCAAATTTGATTCTTCGGTGGATGTAAGCGTCCGCCTCGGAATTGACACAGCGAAAGGACAAGTTGTTCGCGGAACGGTTGCAATGCCTCACGGAATCGGAAAAGCTGTTCGCGTGCTGGTGCTCTGCACTCCCGATAAAGAAGCAGAAGCAAAAGCAGCAGGCGCAGACCACATTGGATTGGATGACTATGTTACAAAAATTAAAGAAGGATGGACTGATATTGATGTAATCGTTTGCACTCCATCTGTGATGGGAAAAGTTGGCGCGCTTGGAAAAGTTCTCGGTCCGCGCGGACTTATGCCCAATCCTAAAACCGGAACGGTAACAATGGAAGTTGGCAAAGCAGTAAAAGAAGTTAAAGCCGGTAAAATTGATTTCAAGGCAGACAAGCAGGGAATTGTTCACGCTTCCATCGGAAAAGTTTCGTTCGATGCAGATAAACTTGCCGACAACGCAAATGAATTAATTCAATCAATCGCAAAATTAAAACCCGCTGCTTCCAAGGGTACATATATAAAGAGCATCACAATGTCCAGTACTATGAGCGCTGGCGTTAAGATTGACTCCCGAATCGTTGGCTAATATTTTTAAAGATGAACAAACAAGAAAAAAATCAAGTGATAGATTCTCTCGCAGTAATGCTGAAAGAGAGTACTCATTTTTATCTGACAGATACTTCAGGGCTGACGGTTGAAAAAACAAACCAGTTAAGAAGAATGTGTTTCGACAAGGATGTAAAAATGCTCGTTGTAAAAAACACGCTTCTCAGCAAAGCCATGGAGAAAACAGGAAATCCTGTTTACGAACCATTTCACGATACACTGAAAGGAACCACCGCAATTATGTTTTCTGCAGTTGCAAACGCTCCTGCAAAAATCATGAAAGAGTTCAGAGGAAAAGGAAGCGACAAGCCGACTTTGAAATCTGCATGGGTGGAAGAGTCAGTTTACATCGGGCACAACCAGTTAGAAACTTTAGCAGGAATCAAGAGCAAAAATGAAATGATTGGAGAAATTATCGGATTGCTCCAGTCGCCTGCAAGAACAATCATTGGCGGGCTGCTCAATAAAAAATCAGGAGAAGCAGAAGCACCCGCTCAAAGTTAATCGGAAAGAAAAAAGAAAAATAAATAAATCAACTATAACACACAAACACGATGGCCGACTTAAAGCAACTTGCCGACCAGTTAGTAAATCTGACTGTAAAAGACGTAAACGAACTTGCGAAAATTCTCAAGGACGAATACGGAATTGAACCTGCCGCTGCCGCTGCAGCACCTGCCGCTGCCGGAGCAGCACCAGTAGAAAAATCAACCTTTGATGTAATCCTCAAAAGTGGAGGCGCTGCTAAACTTCAGGTTGTAAAACTTGTTAAAGAACTTACAGGTCTTGGCTTGAAAGAAGCAAAAGACCTTGTTGACGCTGCACCCAAACCGCTTAAAGAAGGTATCTCGAAAGAAGATGCTGAGTCATTGAAAAAACAATTGACCGAAGCAGGAGCAGAAGTTGAAGTTAAGTAACCTTTCATAGGTTATTGCAGAACCCCGAGCCTGAAAAATGGCGCGGGGTATTTGTGTTTATATTGAGAGGAATTTTGCGAGGAGTTTTGAAAAAAAAATTGTAAATTGTAAAAATTTAAAAGTAAACTTTGTATGGCAGCACCAAAGAAAAATCCCAGAATTAATTTCGCAAGTTCAAAACACCAGATTGATTATCCTGATTTCCTGGAAATCCAGTTGAAGTCGTTCAAGGAATTCATGCAGGTGGATACCACTCCTGAAAACAGGAAGAACGAAGGACTCTTCAGAGTTTTCTCTGAAAACTTTCCGATTTCTGACGCGCGGAATAATTTCGTACTCGAGTTTTTAGATTACTACATTGACCCTACAAGATATTCGATTGACGAATGTCTGGAAAGAGGTTTAACTTACAACGTTCCGCTTAAAGCGCGTTTGCGGTTATCATGCACCGATCCTGAACACGAAGATTTTAAAACCGTAATTCAGGATGTGTATCTCGGAACCATTCCGTACATGACTCCGCGCGGAAGTTTTATCGTCAATGGCGCTGAACGCGTTATTGTTTCTCAATTGCACCGCTCGCCCGGAGTTTTCTTCGGACAAAACCGTCATCCGAACGGAAGCCGCCTTTACTCTGCCCGCGTAATTCCTTTCAAAGGCGCGTGGATTGAATTCGCAACTGACATCAACAATGTGATGTACGCATACATTGACAGGAAGAAAAAATTACCTGTAACAACAATGCTTCGTGCCATCGGTTTTGAAAATGATAAACAAATTCTCGAACTCTTCAATCTTGCCGATGAAATTTCTGTAAGCAAACCGAATCTGAAAAAATCTGTCGGAAGAAAATTAGCCGCGCGTGTTTTGAAAACATGGGTGGAAGATTTTGTGGATGAAGATACCGGTGAAGTAGTTTCCATCGAGCGTAACGAAGTGTTGATTGAGCGCGAAACCATTCTCACCGAAGAACACGTTGAAACAATTCTGAATGCAAACGTGAAGACAGTTATTCTTCACAAAGAAGACAAAGAGTTCAGCGATTACTCAATTATATATAACACGCTTCAAAAAGATCCGACCAACTCTGAAAAAGAAGCGGTGGAATATATTTACCGATTGCTCCGCAACGCTGAACCGCCCGATGAAGAAACAGCAAAAGCAGTAATTGAAAAATTATTTTTCTCAGATAAGAGATATGATTTAGGAGAAGTAGGTCGCTACCGCCTTAACAAAAAATTAAGTCTGGAAATTCCTCCGACCGTTCGCGTACTTACCAAAGAAGATATTGTTGCCATCATAAAGTTTTTGATTCAACTTATCAATCTGAAAGTAAACGTGGATGATATTGACCATTTGAGCAACAGGCGCGTCAGAACAGTTGGCGAACAATTGTCTGCGCAGTTTGGCGTGGGACTTGCGCGTATGGCAAGAACAATTCGCGAAAGAATGAACGTTCGCGACAACGAGGTGTTCACCCCGATTGATTTGATTAACGCGAAAACACTTTCGTCAGTTATCAATTCCTTCTTCGGAACAAATCAACTTTCTCAGTTCATGGATCAAACAAATCCGCTGGCTGAGATTACGCACAAGCGCAGATTATCCGCACTCGGTCCTGGCGGACTTTCACGCGAGCGCGCAGGCTTTGAAGTTCGAGACGTTCACTACACGCACTACGGACGTTTGTGCACCATTGAAACTCCCGAAGGTCCGAACATCGGTTTGATTTCTTCGCTCTGCGTGTATGCGAAAATCAACAAACTCGGTTTCATCGAAACTCCTTACCGCACGGTTACAGAAGGAAAAGTTGACGTGAATAAACCGGTTACATATCTTACTGCGGAAGAAGAAGACGAAAAAGCAATTGCTCAGTCAATGCTCAACATTGATGAGAAAGGAAAAATAAAAGACGAGCGTGTGAAAACGCGTTTCGAAGGAAACTATCCGCTCGTAGAGCCGGACAAAGTTCATCTGATGGATGTTGCTCCGAACCAAATTGCTTCGATTGCCGCTTCGCTCATTCCGTTTCTTGAACACGATGACGCCAACCGCGCGCTCATGGGTTCAAACATGATGCGCCAGGCGGTTCCGCTTCTCCGACCTGAATCTCCGATTGTGGGAACAGGACTGGAAGGAAAAGTTGCGATGGACTCGCGCACAATTCTCACTGCGGAATATGACGGAACTGTTGAAGAAGTTGACGCGACAAACATAACCATCCGCTATACGCGCGATGAAGATGAAAAACTTTTATCATTCGAAGATGATGAAAGAAGTTACAACCTCATCAAATTCCGCAAGACCAATCAAAGCACTTGCGTGAACCTTCACCCGGTGGTGAAGAAAGGCGAGAAGGTGAAGCAGGGACAAGTTCTTTCTGAAGGATACGGAACTCAGCAGGGAGAACTCGCGCTCGGAAGAAACCTCACCGTGGCGTTCATGCCCTGGAAAGGTTACAACTTCGAGGATGCGATTGTAATCTCTGAAAGAATTGTTCGCGAAGATATTTTCACTTCCATTCACGTAGATGAATATTCACTCGAAGTGCGCGAAACAAAACGCGGAATGGAAGAATTAACTTCTGATATTCCGAACGTGAGTGAGGAAGCAACAAAGAATCTTGACGAGCGCGGAATCATTCGCGTGGGTTGCGAAGTGAAAGAAGGCGACATACTCATAGGGAAAATCACTCCCAAAGGAGAAACCGATCCATCGCCCGAAGAAAAACTTCTGCGCGCAATTTTTGGTGACAAAGCCGGAGATGTGAAAGATGCTTCGTTGAGAATGCCTTCTTCTACCTATGGAATTGTGATGGAAACAAAACTTTTCTCGCGCCTGATAAAAGATAAAAAAGCAAAAACAGACGAGAAAGATGTTGTAGATAAAATTGACAAAGAGTTCAACCACAAGTTTGCAGATCTGAAAACAATGCTCGTGGAAAAACTCATGAAATTGGTTGGCGGAAAATCTTCGCAGGGTGTTTACAATTACCTGAAAGAAGAAGTGATTGAACGCGGAGACAAGTTCACAGAAAAACTTCTGAGCAAAATAAAAGATTACTCTGAAATCAATCCGTACAAATGGACCACCAGCAAAGAAGTGAATGATCAGGTATATGATGTGCTTCACAATTACCGCGTGAAGTACAACGAAATTCTTGGCGAACACAAGCGCAGAAAATTTGCTGTACAAGTGGGCGATGAATTACCGGCAGGAATTATTCAGCTCGCGAAAGTTTATGTCACACAGAAGCGTAAGCTGAAAGTGGGAGATAAAATGGCAGGTCGTCACGGTAACAAAGGCATCGTTGCGAAAATCGTTCGCGATGAAGACATGCCTTTCCTCGAAGACGGAACTCCCGTTGATGTGGTGCTGAATCCACTCGGTGTGCCTTCGCGTATGAACCTTGGGCAGATTTACGAAACGGTGCTCGGATGGGCAGGATTAAAACTCGGAATGAAATTCTCTACTCCGATTTTTGACGGTGCTTCTCTCGATGAAATTAATTCTCACACCGATCAGGCAGGTCTTCCGCGCTACGGAAAAACATATCTGAAAGACGGTGAAACCGGAATCCGTTTTGACCAGCCGGCAACCGTTGGCGTGATTTACATTCTGAAACTTCACCACATGGTGGATGACAAAATGCACGCGCGTTCCATCGGTCCTTACTCGCTCATCACGCAGCAGCCGCTCGGAGGTAAAGCGCAGTTCGGAGGTCAGCGTTTTGGTGAGATGGAAGTTTGGGCGCTCGAAGCATTCGGTGCTGCGCACATTCTCCAGGAAATTCTCACCGTGAAATCAGATGACGTGGTCGGCAGAACAAAAACATATGAAGCAATTGTGAAAGGTGATAATCTTCCGTTACCCGGAATTCCTGAATCCTTCAACGTGTTAATACACGAGTTGAAAGGATTAGGGTTGAACATTGCACTTCACGATTAATCAAATTAACGAAAGACAATTTATATATGAAAAAAGACAACAGGCCCAAAAGCAACTTCACCAAGGTTACGATTTCGCTCGCGTCTCCCGAGATGATTCTCGAGTGGTCGCACGGTGAAGTAACCAAGCCCGAAACAATTAACTACAGAACTTATAAACCCGAACGCGATGGTTTGTTCTGCGAACGTATTTTCGGTCCTGTAAAGGATTGGGAATGCCACTGCGGAAAATACAAACGCATCCGCTATAAAGGAATTGTTTGTGACCGTTGCGGTGTGGAAGTAACAGAGAAAAAAGTTCGCAGAGAACGTATGGGGCACATCAATCTGGTTGTTCCTGTAATTCACATCTGGTATTTCCGTTCGTTGCCAAATAAAATTGGCGCATTGCTCGGGCTTCCTACGAAAAAATTGGAGATGATTATTTATTACGAACGTTACGTGGTAATAAATCCCGGGGTGAAAGAAGCAGATGGCGTGAAACGCTACGATTTTCTTAGCGAAGAAGAGTACATTAAAGTTCTTGACACGCTTCCAAAAGAAAACCAATACCTCGATGACAAAGACCCTAATAAATTTGTTGCCAAAATGGGAGGAGAAGCGGTTGTTGATTTAATGTCGCGTTTAAATCTCGATGAACTTTCTTACACACTCCGCAATACTGCGAACACAGAACTTTCACAGCAGAAAAAAAATGAAGCGCTGAAACGTTTGCAGGTTGTGGAAGCATTCCGCCAGGCAAACAAGCACGTGGAAAATAAACCGGAGTGGATGGTAATAAAAACACTTCCCGTTATTCCACCGGAACTTCGCCCGCTGGTGCCGTTGGATGGAGGACGTTTCGCAACATCGGATTTGAATGATTTATATCGCAGAGTAATTATTCGCAACAACCGTTTGAAGCGTCTTCTCGAAATCAAAGCGCCAGAAGTAATTCTGCGCAATGAAAAACGCATGCTCCAGGAATCCGTTGACTCTTTGTTTGACAATTCCAGAAAAGCAAGTGCAGTGAAAACAGACGCCAACCGCGCGCTGAAATCGCTCTCTGATTCTTTGAAAGGAAAACAAGGACGTTTCCGTCAGAACTTACTTGGTAAACGTGTGGACTATTCCGGCCGTTCGGTTATTGTTGTTGGCCCCGAATTAAAATTACATGAATGCGGACTTCCAAAAGATATGGCAGCGGAATTATTCAAACCATTTATCATTCGCAAACTTTTAGAGCGTGGAGTAGTTAAGACAGTGAAGTCAGCAAAGAAAATTGTTGATAGAAAAGAACCGATCGTTTGGGATATTCTGGAGAACGTGATGAAAGGACATCCTGTTCTTTTGAACCGCGCTCCAACTCTTCACCGGTTAGGAATTCAGGCATTCCAGCCAAAACTGATCGAAGGAAAAGCAATTCAACTGCATCCGCTTGTTTGTACCGCGTTTAATGCGGACTTTGACGGTGACCAGATGGCAGTGCACGTTCCGCTTTCACACGCTGCAGTTCTTGAAGCGCAAATTCTTATGCTCGCTTCTCACAACATTCTGAACCCGGCAAACGGTGCACCAGTGGCGGTTCCTTCGCAGGACATGGTGTTGGGATTATATTATATGACGAAAGGAAGAAAATCTTCCAAAGAAAATAAAGTGAAAGGAGAAGGAATAACTTTCTATTCTCCCGATGAAGTAACCATTGCATACAACGAGGGCATTGTAGATCTTCATACTTACATTAAAGTAAAAGTGGATAATGCGAAAGATGAAAAAGGAAATCTTGTAACTAAAATTATCGAGACAACCGTTGGAAGGGTGTTGTTTAATGCAGCCGCTCCGAAAGAAGCCGGATTCATCAACGATGTAATGACAAAAAAATCACTCCGCGATATTATCGGTGACGTTTTGAAAGTTTCGGGAACAGCAAAAGCAGCAAAGTTTCTCGATGACATTAAAGAACTCGGATACAGCAACGCTTTCAAGGGCGGACTCTCGTTCAACCTTGATGACGTAATGGTATCAGAAGAAAAAGATAAACTCATTGAAGGCGCTTATAAAGAAGTGGAAGAAGTGGTTGAGAATTACAACCAGGGATTCATCACCAACAACGAGCGCTACAACCAGATTATTGACATCTGGACGCACGCAAATTCCAAACTCACAAAGAAAGTGATGGACAAACTTTCGAATGACAAACAAGGATTCAATTCCATCTACATGATGCTGGATTCAGGCGCTCGCGGTTCGAAAGAACAGATTCGTCAGTTGAGCGGAATGCGCGGATTGATGGCGCGTCCTTCCAAATCAAGCGGTGGAGGAGGAGAAATTATTGAAAACCCCGTTATCTCCAACTTCAAAGAAGGATTATCCATTCACGAGTATTTTATTTCAACGCACGGAGCGCGTAAAGGTCTTGCTGATACAGCGCTGAAAACTGCCGATGCGGGATATTTAACAAGACGTCTTGTTGATGTTGCGCAGGATGTAATCATCACTATTGAGGATTGCGGAACTCTCCGCGGACTCATGGCAACTTCGCTCAAGAAAGCTGACGAAGTAGTTGAACCGCTCTACGATAGAATTCTCGGGCGCGTTTCTCTTGCGGATGTAGTTCATCCGCTCACCGGAGAACTCATCATCAAAGGCGGAGAAGAAATCACAGAGCCATACGCAGATCAAATTGAGAACTCTCCCATCGAAGCAGTTGAAATTCGTTCGGTGTTAACCTGCGAATCAAAACTCGGAGTGTGTGCGAAATGTTACGGAAGAAATCTTTCTACCGGAAGAATGGTTCAGAAAGGAGAAGCCGTGGGCGTTATTGCCGCGCAATCCATCGGTGAGCCGGGAACGCAGTTAACACTCCGCACGTTCCACGTTGGAGGTGTGGCGGGATTGGGTGTTATGTCTTCTTCGCGCATCGAATCAAAATACGATGGCGTGGTGGAGATGGACGAACTCAGAACTGTTGACAGAAAAACTGACGGGAAGAAAGTGAAAGTGGTGGTTGGTCGTTCTGCCGAAGTGCGAATCATTAACCCAAACACACACATTACTCTTACCACAGGAAATATTCCTTATGGCGCGCAGCTTTATGTTGACGCGGGAGATAAAGTGAAGAAAGGAACGCTCATCTGCGATTGGGATCCGTACAACGCGGTGATTATTTCTGAGTTCCCCGGAAAAGTGGAATTCGAAAACATCGAGGAAGGAATCACCTACCGCGAAGAGTTTGACGAACAAACCGGCTTCCGCGAAAAAGTAATTATCGAAACAAAAGATAAAACGAAGAACCCGATTATCAAAGTAACGGATAAGAAAGGCGAAGCGCTGAAGTCATACAACATTCCGGTGAGCGCGCATATTTCCGTAAACGATGGCGATGCAATTGAAACAGGGCAAGTGCTTGTGAAGATTCCGCGCACTACAGGAAAAGCAGGCGACATCACAGGAGGACTTCCGCGCGTAACGGAATTGTTCGAGGCAAGAAACCCGAGCAGCCCTGCAGTTGTTTCTGAAATAGACGGCATCATTACCTTCGGAAAAATAAAACGCGGCAACCGCGAAGTGCAGGTGCAAGCCAAGACAGGAGAAATCAAAAAATATCTTGTGCAACTTTCGAAGCACATTCTTGTTCAGGAAAATGATTTCGTGAAAGCAGGCGAACAATTAACGGATGGTGCAACCGCGCCTGCAGATATTCTTTTCATCAAAGGACCCACTGCAGTGCAGGAATATCTTGTGAACGAAGTTCAGGAGGTGTATCGTCTGCAAGGCGTAAAAATAAATGACAAACATTTTGAAGTTATTGTGAAGCAGATGATGCGCAAGGTGGAAATTGATGATGCGGGAGATACTATTTTCCTGCCGAAACAATTTATAAACCGTGCTGACTTCATGGATGAAAACGACCGCTTACATGGCGCAAAAATCATAACAGACCCGGGCGATTCTACTATGCTGAAAGCAGGAATGATTATCAGCGCGCGCAAACTGCGCGATGAAAACTCCATGATGAAGCGCAAAGATTCAAAACACATTCAGGCACGCGATTGTGTTCCCGCAACGGCACGTCCGATTCTTCAGGGAATTACGCGCGCTTCGTTGCAAACAAACAGTTTCATTTCCGCGGCTTCGTTCCAGGAAACTACAAAAGTTCTCAGCGAAGGTTCTATCAGAGCAAGAATGGACGATCTATCCGGACTGAAAGAGAATGTAATTGTGGGGCATTTGATTCCCGCAGGAACAGGATTGCGTGAGTACGAAAAAATAATTGTTGGCTCCAAAGAAGAATTCGACCGACTGATGGCATCGAAAACAGAAGGGACTATGGCAGGACAAGAGGCATAAATTTTTAATCAGACCTTTGAGGTTTTTAAAACCTCAAAGGTCTTTCACATGGATAACAAAGAAAACCCAACCAACCAGCCCAACCAACTCAACATTGAACTGAGTGAAGAAGTGGCAGAAGGAATTTATTCCAACCTTGCCATCATCACTCATTCACATTCTGAGTTTGCGCTGGATTTTATTAAGGTGATGCCCGGAGTTCCCAAGGCAAAAGTGAAAGCAAGAATCATTCTCACTCCTCAGCACGCGAAACGTTTATTGAAAGCGTTGAAAGATAACATCAGCAAATTCGAACAAGTTCACGGAGATATTAAAGATACGGAAGTTCCTCCCGGAGCCATTCCTCTTTCCTTTGGCGGACCCACTGCACAGGCATAATTTCTGAATTTATTTCTTAGTAACGTGAGTTTTGTTTAAGCCCTGTATAAAACTATAAATATTCTTTTTTAAATGAGATTCTTCACTTCGTTCAGAATGACAGCACAACATCTGGGAGGATTGGGAGCGGGCGCGCTCTGCGCGCCCGCTTCTCTCCCTATAAAAATTAAAGATGTCATTCCGAATGGAGCGAAGCGAAATGAGGAATCTCATTCAATAATGAAGTCCTTAAGCATAGTACGGATAAGCCGCAGAGAAAAAAGAAACAGGGGGAGGTGTTACTTATTCCACCATCAGTTTGCCCGAAGCAACAGCCGATGTTCCGCTGAAGATTTTGTAAGTGTAAATTCCGCTCTTCGCTCCGCTCATGTTTACAGTTTGCTGTTTGCTGTTTACGGTTTGGCAAAGCACTTTGTTGCCGAGCAAATCATAAACAGAAAAAATTATATTTCCCATTTTGCCTGGAAAATTGATTTCAATCACTGCCGAAGAAGAAAATGGATTTGGAAAAACTTTGCTCTCTAAAGCATTATTTTCCTCGAAAATTCCATTGGGTGGATTTCCGTTCATGTCAAGATGATGAGCATAAATATCCCAATCAACTCCATTTCTCATATCCTGAAAAACATAAATGCATCCGCCAATGCTATCGGTAACATTGTTTGGAGAAACCTGGTCTCCTGCTGC
>JACQAL010000009.1 GCA_016195025.1 Bacteroidota bacterium
TACATTGCGGAGTTTGTTTTCAAATATAATAACCGAAAAGATGATGAAGTAATGTTTGAAACGCTTGTTAGAAACGCTTTACAAAACAAAAATTAATATTATACCAATTAATTGAAATACCAATTACTTTCTAAATCCGAATAGTTTAAAGTTAGAGATTTAAAGGTTTAAAAATGAATGCACAAAGGTGAGTGCGGCAGGGGGGTGTTTTGCAAGAGAAAGGAAAAATAAATTTTCAGCGCGTTTTTTTCACTGAACTTGCACCTTTTGCATCTTTCTTAGGGCGTCCACATCTGCGGCAAGCATATTCAGCGGGCGATTCTGAAACTCTTTTTTGATGAAATCAATCCTTCGGCAAGAAGGTTCATCCAAACATTCTCGCTGGCGCAGAATATTAATGAGCAGCGCAATTTCTTTGCGCAAATATTCTTCAAACACTTCATAAATCATTTTGCGAATACCGCCTTCCACCGCCTGCAACTGAATTAAAATATCGCAGGCGCTGCGCCCGCTGTCTAACATTTTTTCTATGCCCTTTAACTGCCCCTGCAAATAATGTATGCGCTTGCAAATGCAGGTATGTAATTCTTTTTCGAACAAACAGGCATAGGTTTATTGGATGACGAAGGGGGGTGTTTGAGTGTTCTTCTAGCTATAAATGTAAAACTTTTTTTGAGTGAAGTTATTTTTTCTTCTTTATCTTTTTATATACAGCACGCGGCTCGCTTGCAATGGATGGGCTGTTTTCAAGGCGCGTAATGCGGGTTTCGTGGTCATCTGCACGGTCATCATTGCGCTGCGCGTATTTGTTAAAATCAGAACGCAAGCCGTTCATGTCAGAGCGCATGGCATTAAAACTATCTTCCATAGCAGACATTCTATCATCCAAATGCACAACACTTAAACGCAACTCCTTAACAGAAAGATTTAGTTTTGCTAATTCAGAATTAGTCTTCGTCTGGTGTTTATCCATATCTCCGCGCAATCCTTTTATTTCCTGATGCAGAGTAATTATAGCATTTGTTAATTTATCTTCTGATTCTTTATTCATACAGCAAATATAAAATTATTTTGTCGGAGCAGTGTCTCCGCTACGGGACACTGCGTAAATAAATAAAAATTAGAGTTAAGTAAACTAGTAAGTAAAACAAATTAAAAACCAAACCCGCTATCGCATCTTTTTTTCCTTCTTTATTATTTTTCATTGCAATAACCGAGAAGATTAATCCAACCAAAGCAATGGATATACTACTTAAAGCCATGATTTCAATTAAGAAAAATGGAGGATTCATATAGGGAATAACAAAAAAACGACCTATAAGAAAAATAATCCAGCAAGTAAACCCAAAGTAAAATCCAAGTTTACCTAGTATGTAATTGCTTTCCTTTTTAGTTACATCTTTCCGCTCATCAAATTTTGAAGGCAGATTATTTTTATTTTTTGTTTTTTCGGGAAGCGTATCGCTTAAGCATGCAGTAGGTATAATTTGAATTTTTCTTTTCTCAACTAAAATATTCTTTTCGGAAGAATTATTAACCGCTGAGAACGCAGAGGTTTCCGCAGAGAATACAGAATCTGTTTCTTTCTGCGGTTCTCTTTGTATTCTCCGCGCACTCTGTCCGCACGAAGTGACGGACTCCGTGATTTTGCGGAGCGGTAAATTGTTATTCTTTTTTGAAAGCCACTCCACATGATAGCCGTTCATGTATTTTCTTTTTTCAATTGAGAAGCAGGAGGAAAGAAAACATAATGCCAATAACACAAATGTTATGCGAATGATTTGAATAAAAAAATTCGGGGCATTCGCATGTGTTCGCAATTTTCGCATTACTTTATCAGGTTGGAAATGTTTGGATGGCGAGTTTCATCGCATCCAGCAATCCGTTTGAGTTCACACCTGTACTAATTTCTTTTTTGTTGAAGTAAGAAAGAAGATTCTCCGTAGGCATATTGCCGGTGAGTTTATCGGTTGCCATGGGGCAGCCGCCAAAACCTTTTATGGCGGAATCAAATCTTCGGCAGCCGGCAGCATAAGCAGCTTCTATTTTTTCTTCCCATGTATCGGGAGTGGTATGAAGGTGCGCGCCAATTTCAAGATTGGAAAATTCAGGAATGAGATGAGAAAACAAGTAAGTAATTTTTTCAGGATTGGAAATTCCAATAGTATCTGCCATTGCAAAAATATTTATTCCGAGTTGAGAAAGTTTTTTTGTCCAGTCAATGGCAATGCCGGAATTCCATTCATCGCCATAAGGATTTCCAAACGCCATGGAAATATAAATGACCAGTTCTTTTTTATTCTTCACACATAAATTCTGAATCTCCTCTACTCTTTTCAGTGATTCTGCTATGGAAGAATTTGTATTTCTCTGCTGGAAAGTTTCGGAAATGGAAAATGGAAATCCAAGATAAGTTATCTCGGGAAATTTGCAGGCATCTTCGGCTCCGCGAACATTCGCAATGATGGCAAGCAACTTCGATTTCGTTTCCGATAAATCTAATTTACCAAGAACTTCTGCTGTATCTCTCATCTGAGGAATTGCTTTTGGTGAAACAAAACTTCCAAAGTCAACCGTATCAAATCCGCATTTGAGAATGGAATTTATATACGCAACTTTTTTTTCAGTTGGAATAAATTCATGAATGCCTTGCATGGCATCGCGAGGACACTCTATAAGACGGATGACGGAGGTCGGATGACGGATGCTTGAATTCATTTACTAAGAGTTTTAATGAATGCTTGCAATTTTGCAAAAAGGATTGAACCTGTTTCTTCAAATTTAATACATTCATTTTTATTTTCATCAATATATTTTCTTCTGACGATTAACTGATAACAAGCATACGTTTCTATATAGGAATGTAAAACAATTGTGAGAAAGCGCTTGAATTCTGAATCAGAAGCAGTAGTAGAACCTTCGGCAATGTTCAGCGAAATGGAAGTTGCTGCCCTTCTGAATTGGCTTGACAGATTAAATTGCTCGCTCTTTGGCAATTGCTTTTCAATTTCATAAACCAGATCAAACAATTCAATTGACAATTGCCACACTTCAAGCTTTTCGAATTTATATTCTTGCTTCATTGTATTTGTATTAGCATCTGTCATCCGACATCAGTCGTCTGACAATTTGGTTTACCAAATTAGCTCCTTCGTAAATAAATCCGGTATAGAGTTGAACCAAACTCGCGCCTGCATTTAATTTTCCAATGGCATCTTCTGCCGAATGAATTCCACCTGAAGCAATAATTACAAAACCTCTATTTGATTTTTCTGAAAGATATTTTATCACTTCGGTAGAGCGCTTTGTTAATGGTTTACCGCTTAAACCTCCGCTTCCAAAAGTTTGGAGTTTGGAGTTCGGAGTTCGGAGATTTTCTCTTGAAATAGTTGTATTGGTTGCTACCACTCCATCAATTTTTGTTTCACGAATAATTTCAATAATATCATCAAGTTGTTCATTATATAAGTCGGGAGCAATTTTCAGAAGAAGCGGCTTGGAATTTTTTTTCTGTGAATTCAATTTCATTAATCTTGTCAAAAGTTTTTTCAGCGGCTCTTTCTCCTGAAGTTCGCGAAGATGCGGAGTATTCGGAGAAGAAACGTTTACCACAAAATAATCTACATAATCAAAAAGTTTTTCGAAACAATATTCATAATCTGAAATTGCATTTTCATTCGGAGTAGTTTTGTTCTTGCCGATGTTTCCGCCAATAACTATTTTGAAATTTTTTCTTTGCTTTAATCTTTCGACCATTGCCTCTGCGCCTTCATTATTAAATCCCATTCTGTTTATCAACGCTTCATCTTCCGTCAAACGAAATAATCTCGGCTTATCATTTCCGGGTTGCGCTTTGGGAGTTACAGTTCCCACTTCAATAAATCCGAAACCGCAACTGGCAATCTCATCAAAAAAAATTGCGTCCTTATCAAAACCTGCTGCAAGACCAACCGGATTTAGAAAAGTTAATCCGAAAATTTTCCGTTCGAGTTTTAGATTTTGATAATTGTAAAATAATCCCAGCAAAAAACTTACTCCGGGAATTTTCAGAAAGAAGACAACAATATGATGAGATGTTTCAGGAGGAAAAAGAAAGAGAACCGGCTTTATCAGAAATTTATACACAGCGCGCAAAGTTAGTTATTACCTTTGAATCAAAATAAATTACTATGAAAGCAATTTACACCATCGGACTTTTAATTCTCTCAAACACATTTATGACGCTTGCGTGGTACGGACATTTAAAATTTAAGGAACTGAATTTATTTCAGAATTCAGGAATCATTACAATCATTCTCATCAGTTGGGGAATTGCGCTGTTCGAATATTTTTTTCAGGTTCCTGCAAACAGAATCGGCTTTGAAGGAAATGGCGGCCCATTTAATTTGGTTCAACTGAAAGTCATCCAGGAAGTGATAACGCTGGTTGTGTTCTCCGGATTTTTATTAATTGCATTTAGAAATCAATCCATACATTTGAATCATCTCATAAGTTTTGTTTTCATTATTCTTGCAGTATATTTTGCTTTTAAAAAATAATTCAAAGTTTCTTCGCTTCGTTCCAGTACACATCCATTTCTGCAAGCGACATTTCTGAAAGTGCTTTTCCGGCCTTTGCAGATTCACCTTCCAAATATTGAAACCGCTTGATAAATTTTCTATTTGTTTTTTCAAGCGCGTCTTCAGGATTTACATTGATGAAGCGCGCATAATTAATTAAAGCGAAAAGCAAATCGCCAAATTCTGATTCGACCGATGACTGATGACCGATGTCCGATGACTTTTGTACATTGTCCAATTCATTCTTTAACTCATATACTTCTTCAACTACTTTTTCCCACACCTGTTCGGGTTTTTCCCAGTCAAAACCAACTCCTCTTGCTTTTTCCTGAATGCGGTATGCTTTTATCATTGCAGGAAGCGATTTCGGCACACCACTAAGCGCAGATTTTTTTTCTTCGTTTCCTTCTTTCAATTTTAATTTTTCCCAATTGCTTTTTACTTCGTGTTCATCTTTCACTTTCACATTTCCGTAAATATGCGGGTGGCGGTGAATTAATTTTTCACAGAGGGAATTGCAAACATCAGCAATAGTAAAATCATTGGTCTCGGAAGCAATGCGGGAATAAAATACAATATGCAGGAGCAAATCGCCCAATTCTTTTTTTATTTTCTGCAAATCTTTTTCAAGAATGGCATCTGATAATTCAAAAGTTTCCTCGATGGTAAGATGGCGGATGGATTCAATGGTTTGCTTTTTATCCCACGGGCATTTCTCACGGAGTTCATCCATGATAGTCAGCAAACGCTCAAAGGCAATTAGTTTTTCATTCATAGGACAAAGTTAAATTTATCCTTGAAGAAAAATCAGGCGAAAGAGAAATCAATTCAAAACAATTTCAACCAAACCTGCAGCGCGCAATTTTTTAACGCAAAGCGCTTTGGAAAAGTTGAGGATGTTTTGAATTGTTTCCTCGTTTGGATTATTGTTGAGAGAAACTTCTTTTACATTCTTCTTGTTCGAATCAATAAAAGAAGTGATAGGAAAATGCGTAGAGGTTTTTGCCATGCGGAAATTTTTGGGGTTAGTGTTTTCATTTTTGAAAATTAACGTATGCTCAACGTACCGTTATTTATATTATTGTATGAACTGAAAAATATTTTTTATTCGAACTGCAGCCCCTCTTCTTGCGCCATCTTTTTCAAGTTAATTAAGGCATATCTCATTGCCCCTAAAGCAGTATTGATATTCATTCTTCTGAATTTCTTTATCTCTTTGAAAGTCATATTAAAATATTCTCTCATTATAAGTACTTGTTTCTGTCTTTCCGGAAGGCGTTTTATGAGATGCCTGATGCGCCTGTGCGACTGCCTTTTTTCAAAGTGGCGGATATTTATTTTTTCTCCAATATCCATCACATTGAAAATATCTTCGCGCCCGCCATCCTGATTTCTTACCGTGCTGAAATGTTTGAAACGCTGCGCTCTTCTGCCGTGGTCAATAATCATATTTTTGGAAATGCGCATTATCCACGGAAGAAATTTATCCTGCTCGCAATACATTCCGCTTTTCAGCGAGCGGATGGCTTTGAAAAAAGTTTCCTGAAAAACATCATTCGCAAAATCCCTGTCGTGCGTGCGCCTGAGAATAAATCCGAACAACTGCTGCTGATGCCGCTCTACCAAAACTCCAAGGCATTCTTCGTTTCCTCCGAGATAAAGGTCAACGAGTTCGCGGTCGGTAAATTTTTTAAGATGGCTTTGCGGGGAAATGCTTACATCGAAAAGAGGCGAAAGTTGAGTTTGCATGATAAACCTGTTGTGCCCCGCACATAACAAGATGTGAAGGACGGTTAAACGTTGATTTTAATTTCAGCGTATAGGTTTATCTATGCGTAAATAATAAAAATGTTATTGTTGATACACGTCAACACATCACTTATTAAGCGCAAATCAAAATACTAAAATCGGAATCAGAATCGAAAAAGGCGGGTAGAAGTTTTATCTATCGGAGGAAGGTTTAATTTTAATTCTTTACGCAAAGATAAATATAAAGTTACATCAAACGGAAAATTTTTTCAGAAAGGTTATTTTTCGAGCGTTTTTAAACAAATTCAACCCTGTTCTTCTGATAATATAAGAGTATTAGAATAATAAGGTATAGTATAACAAAAAAGGGCTGCTCGTTTGAGTCAGCCCCTTTTCTGAAACAAAATGAAAAAAATCAGTCACCGATAAAAACCATCGGCTTGGTAACTTTTCCTTCTGAAGTGGTAATGGTGAAATAATATACACCGGGCGCAACGCGGTTTCCTTCGTTATCATCGCCTGCCCAGTAATAGGTATGTTCACCGGCAGCAAGTTTAGTATCGGCAATGCTGTTCATCAACTGCCCCATGGTGTTGTACACATTGATGGAAACATTTTCATCGCGGTTCAGGTTAAACTGAAGCGCAGTAATATCTCTGAAAGGATTAGGAGTGTTTTGTTTTATCTCCACCACGTTTGCCGAAAGATTATCATTGACGCTTGTCAGCGTGCTCTGTCCTATGCGGCATTTATTCACGTTCAAAACCGAGCGCGAGTTCACAGAGGTGTTGTAGTATGCAACAAACGCAACAATGAACATGTGTTTGTCATTATAATTAGAAGGAATGGTGTAAGAATAGTTCTGAGAAAAATTCTGTCCGCTTGAAACAGATGCGGGAATCACACCTGAAGTTCCCCAATCGGGAGCAAGATTGGTGCGCACTACATCGCGCTGCGTGTAGTTGGAAATGGTGCAGGGATAACTGTACCATGGGCTTGAAGGATCGGGAGCGGAACATCCGTTGCCCATATAATTATGCTGCGGGTCGGCAGTATTCACCACGCTGTCTTCTTCAATCAGGCAACTGATGCGCATATCGCCCGAAGCAGTTGCAACAAAATTTGCATTCACCGTTACACTCAACAAACGTGTGGTAGAATTATAGGTACTTGTTATGCCAACATTAAGAGGAGCCGAAACAAGCAGACGGTTTGCCGTGTTTGATTTCCAGTAACTGGTTGCCATCACCACGTAGGTTTGAGAAGAAAATTTATAACGGTCAACCATTCCCCCCGGATAACCATATTGATTGAAAGCGCCATCAACGGTGTTCGTGTAGGGAACTTCATAGGTATCGCCCACGTGATTGCCAATACAAATGGCATTCGGATACGTGGCAGTAACGTCTTCAGCGGTGGTTCTTCCGCGCGGACAGTAGCCGCACCATGCTCCGGTTTGGTCTTCAACAAGAACTCTTTTGGTTCCTTGCCCGAAAGTAAATCCTGTGCTTGCAATGGCGATGAGAAGCAGCGTAATTTTTTTCATGTTTGTTTTGTTTTAATGAATGAATTGTTTGTTAATTTTTGACAAATGTAAATTGATGGGATAGAGCGGACAAATTAATAAAAGTGCATTTTTTTATTTTCTAAAACAAATATAAGTAAAATAAGTTGATTGTTATCAATACTATATAAATATGTTTCAAACATTTTCTGAACTTATTTTTGATTCTTTGCGCTTCTCTGTGGATTGGTGCTTTGTACGGACAAAGTTACAGACTCCATATTTTAGCATACAATGCGCGAACGGCTGTTAAAATACAATTTAACGCAGAGAGCAACTAAACTCTAAATCTGTATTCGCATTCATGAAAAAAATAATACCCTAACTTAGCCGAAAGTAAATGCGAAAATTATTTTTCATAGTTATTTTTCTTCCGGCAATTCTTCCAGCGCAAAACGCTGCGCCAACTTATTTTTCTTCTCCGCCTCCTGATTACGATTCTAAGCGCGGAACGGCTGTGTTTGTTGCGGAAGGAGTGCTGTTCACGGGTGCGCTTATTGCATTGAATCATCTCTGGTATAAAAAATTTCCGCGAAGCAAATTTCATTTCTTCAACGACAATGCCGAGTGGTTTCAGATGGATAAAATCGGACATGCGGTAACGGCTTATAATCTTGGCGTGCTGGGCATGAACGCACTTCAATATACGGGAATGAAACAACGCAACGCCATCTGGTACGGAGGAATGACCGGCTTTGCTTTTCTCACAACAATAGAAGTGATGGACGGATTTTCTTCCGACTGGGGATTTTCTTCGGGCGATATGCTCGCCAATATTTGCGGAACAGGGCTCGCCATCGGGCAGCAACTGGGATGGAACGAACAGCGGCTGCAACTGAAATTTTCTTTTCACTTGAGCGTGTATGCGCCTTACCATCCCGACATGCTCGGAAAAAATTTCTGGCAGCGCATGTTAAAGGATTACAACGGGCAAACCTACTGGCTGTCGGGAAATATTTCTTCTTTCGTAAAGACAAATGATAATTTTCCCAAATGGCTGAATGTTTCCGTTGGCTATGGCGCGGAAGGAATGTTAGGAGCGAGAACAAATCCTGCGGAGATAAACGGAACAAATATTCCTGCATTCAACCGCACGCGCAAATTTCTGCTTGCGCCCGATGCAGATTTATCAAAGGTAAATACAAACGATAGGGGATGGAACACTGCGCTTTCTGCAATTAATTTTTTCAAAACCCCTGCTCCTGCAATCGGGTTTAAAACGCAGGAGAGAAAACTTTTCTTCCGCCCGGTTTATTTTTGAGCCGCGAATTAATACGAATCATAAATCTCTCTACCTTTGAAGAATGGTACGGATAACGAATCTTCTTCTACTCTGCGAATGAATATAAAATACAAAGAAAAATCACTTGGCTCTTATTCGAAGATTCGCAGCCAATTCGCTATCCGCACTCTCTGCCTTTTCTTTATTTCCTTATTTCCTTATTTCCTTATTCCTTCTCAGGCGCAGAGCGTTTACGCGCCATTGAACAGCGATTACGAGCAATTGCCCGACCGCTATGAAATAAAATCAAAAAAGTTTTCTTCGAGCATTTTTACTTCCTGCAAACCCTATACACGGAAAGACATTGCGCTGTTTGCCGATACGCTGGCTAAAGATTCTTCTCTCAAACTTTCTAAAGCGGATAGAAAAAATATTGAATACCTGCAAGCAGATAATTACGAGTGGAGCAAAGCAGGCGATTCGGGCAACGCAAACAAAACTTTCCTGAAACTTTTTTATAAAAAGAAAAACTCTTTTTACTCGGTGAATGAAAAATACTTTAACCTGCAGGTGAATCCCGTAACGTACTTTTCCGCAGGGATGGATAATAACAATTGGGTCATGCAAAGCATTTACATTAATTCAAGAGGAGCAGAGTTGAGGGGAACCGTTGATAAAAAAGTGGGATTCTATTTTTTTCTCACCGATAACCAGGCGGGGTTTCCTTCCTATGTGAACGGCAGGATTAACAGCACGTATGCAGTTCCCGGAGAGGGATTCTGGACCGTCTTCAAGAGGAACGACTATGATTTTTACACTGCGCGCGGCTATGTGAGTTTCAATATCACCAAACACATACGCACGCAGTTCGGGCAGGATAAAAATTTCATAGGCAACGGCTATCGTTCGCTTTTGCTTTCCGATTATTCCGCCAACTATCTTTTCTGGAAGATGGAGACAAAAATCTGGCGCTTTCATTACACCAATCTTTTTGCCGACCTGACGGCAAGCACGCTTCGTCATTCACCCGATACATATTATCCGCGCAAATTTATGACGCTGCATTATCTTTCCATCAATCTTGCGAGGAGATTTAATGTCGGGTTGTTTGAGTCCATCACCTTTGGAAACACCGATTCCATCAACAACCGCGGCTTCGATTATAATTATCTCAATCCGATAATTTTTTATAAAGCAGTGGAGAACGGCTTGGGCGCGCCCGATAAAGCCCATATTGGTTTTGACTTCAAATGGAATTTCGCGCGGCATTTTTCTGCATACGGGACATTGTTCATTGATGAATTTTTGCTCAGTGAAATAAAAGCGCAGCGCGGCTGGTGGGGAAACAAGCAGGCGGTTCAGTTCGGCATGAAATACGTGGATGTGTTCGGAATAAAAAACCTGGATGTGCAGGGCGAAGTGAACATGGTGCGCCCGTATGTGTACACGCATTTTTCTTTTTCAACCTACAACAACTATTCGTACTACTCCAATTATTCCAACTACGAACAGCCGCTGGCGCATCCGCTGGGAGCGAATTTTTACGAAGCCATCGGCATTCTCCGCTGGCAGCCGTTCTATAAATTCTCCTTCACCGGAAAATTATTTTATACGATTATCGGTTTGGACAGCGCGGGAAAAAACTTCGGAAGCAACATCCTGCTTCCTTACCAAACCCGCGCGCATGAATATTATAACTTCATCGGGCAGGGCGCACGAAGTATAATTCAGTTTGCCAGCGCATCGCTCACGTATCAAATCATGCATAATATGTTTGCCGATGTGAATGTGATTCTCCGCAATCAAGCAAGTGCGCTTGCGGTTTACAACAGCAATGCCACCATTGTCTCGGTTTCTTTCCGTTGGAATATTGCAAAGCGCCTGCAGGAGTTTTGATGATTATCTGCTAATTTACCAATCTCTACTAATGTACTTTTATACTGAAACAAATCAGGTTTGCGAAACTTGATTTCACCGAAGTACGAATCTTTTACGAACTTACGAAGTACGAACACTTCGTAGTTCGTAGGTTCGTATTTTTTTCGTACTTCGATGGAATTCTGAAACCTGACTACCTTCGGTATATAATGTACTTTTAGCAGCCGCATGTAACAAAGTGTTGGGTGTTTTCGTCTAAGAATAAGAGTTACCTGTAATTTATGCTGCGCTTTCCTTCTCACGGTTTCGCTTTTTTATTTTTTTGCTTTCTCTGCGCAGAAGTTGCCTTGTCGCAGCCGCCTGATTCGCTGCGGAAGGATTCTCTTTCGCCTGCCGTAAAGAAAAAAATTTCTGTTGCTCCCGCAGTGGATTTCGACCAGCGGTTTTCGTGGATACGCGGCAAGCCGGTGAATATTTGGGGAGAGCGGGCGGGCATCATCATTCGCGATAGAGTGAAAGTGGGTTTTGGCGGCTATTATTCGCGCATTCATTTCAACGGAATCATAATCGGTTCAATGGAATATAAAAACTGGTACGGAACGCGCGACATGGTTTTCGGCACCGCTTACGTTGAGCCGTTTTTATTCCGAAAGAAATACTGGGAACTGAGTTTTCCCTTTGAGTTCGGCTACGGACATGCCGTGTATAAAATATACGACCTCAACACCAACGACTTTGTTGAATTCATACGCAAACCGTTTTTCCCCGGTGGCGCAGGCATATCGCTTTCGCTGAAGATGCCTGCTTTTTTCGGAGTGAAGCCATTCACCTGGGTGGGCATTAATTTTTTAGCCGGCTATCGCTACGATTTTTTAGAAGCATCTTACGGAACTCATTTCGATGGCTCTTTCTGGTCCGTCAGCGGGGCAATTTTTCTTGACCGCGCGGTGAAGGATTTGAGCGGGCATAAGAGAAAAAAGAAGGCGAGAAAGTGAGCAGGTGAGAGAGTGGGAAAGTGATTTCCTGTTTCGTATTTTTTTGCTCTGAATCCCGATTTTTTATTCGGGACGTTCTGTTTCGTTTTTCGGAGATTTCAAAACGCTTCCGAAATAAGAAAGTAAACTCCATCGGAATGGTTTCCTTTGCCGTAATCCAATCGGATATTGAGTCGGTCTTTTTTCTTCAGCGCATAGCGTATTCCTCCTCCGAAAGAATAATGAAAGCCGCTCATGCTGTAATATTTCAATTTGCCGGCTACTTCGCCCATGCCCGAAAAGAGCGCAATGCCCAGGCGTTTCCACAGCGGAATTCGGTATTCGGTTTGAAAGGCAGACATGCACTTATCGCGAAACCTTCCCTGGTAATAGCCACGCATGATGCTGGCTCCGCCCAGCGCTGCCATGCTGCGGAAGGGAACATTGCCGGTGGTGTATTGGCTCACCGCCTGCACCACGAGCACCTGGCTATGCAGCGTTAAAACATATTTGCGCATATCGAGAAAATAATTCGAGTAACTGAAATCACTGCCGATGTATCGGCTGAAATGGCTCGCGTAGAGTTGCAGAAACTCCCCTTGGTCGGGGCTGAAAGCATTGTTGCGCTTATCCCACGCAAGCAAAACGCCCGCGCCCGAAGTTACTCCGCCATCTTTGCCGGCAATATTCTGCCGGTCGAACAAACCTCCGGCAATATAATCCGTCTTCAGAACATTCTGGTGCTCGTACGAAAGCCCCGAATAAAAATTGCGGTGAAGTTTGCGCACCATTTCGGGATGAACGTAATATTGCGTGAAGGCATAGTCCTCTGCCGCTGAATCGGGCGAATTGTTTCCTGTTCCCCAGAACAAATCGGGATAACGGGTAAAACTCGCCTGCCAGCGGATGATGTATTTTTCTTTCGGAAGAAAAATAGTTCCTTCGCTGGCGGTGATAAGTTGTTTCTTCAAAGTATAAATTCCCAGCACGGTGGCGTTGGAAGTACGCAGGGCGGTATCCTTGCGGTTTAACCTGAAGGTGAAAACGCTTCCTGCGCCAAAACCCCAGAACGTTTCGGGCGAGTGAAGAAGGATGGGAATGGGAAAGAAATTAAGATTTTTCTTTTGCGAAGTATCTGCTGAAAGAGGAGCAGATGCATAAGAAAAATAATTCAGGCAGAGGAAGAATAAAAGAACAGCGTAACCTTTTTTCATGGCTTAGCAAAAATAACTATTATAATGTGAGAATCAGGTTATGCTTAAGCGAAACTCGCGTTAATAATATTCGTACGAATATTTCACAAGGTAATCCGGTTTGGCTGCGCAGCCGGCATAATGAATCTCTTCCGTTATTTTTCCATCGGCATCGTACCGAAATTCTGTTTTGGCAATGCATCCTTTTTCATCGTGGAGAATCAGTTGCGTGATGAAAGAGTTTTTGTCATACAAATAATCGGTAAGAGAAATAAGTTTTTTAATGGTGTACTTTGCTTTTTCCACATCTCCGCCTTTGCTGAATTTTTCGGATGACAGTTCAATTTCATAATCGCTTTCTTTTATTTTGTTTCCGCTCTCATCGTATGCGTACACGATGGCTTCCTGCACCGGAATATTTTTTTCAATCAGTATGTGATGCTCGGTAATAATTTCTGAAAGGCGGTTCTTTTTATCGTACAGATAAGAGCACGTGTGCACCAGTTCAGTATCCATATACACTTCGCCATATTCTAAATTGCCATTAGCGCCATAATGATAAAGATGCTTTTGAACAGATAAGTTGAGCAGTTGCTTTTTTTCAGCAACTAATTTTTGCGCGGTGTCATAATGATATTGCTCTGCCTCCAGCAATTCCCCGTCAGCAGAATAAAAAAAGGATTGAAGGAGGTTGCCCACACCGTTGAATGTTTCCATAGAGTATTTAACTCCCGTTGGCGCAGGCGCACCGTTCTTGCATGAATAAAAAACACCGGTGGAGGTTTTTATTTTTTTCTTTCCGCTTTCTTTTTCTTTTTCTTTCAGCAGGGGCGATGATTCTTCCTGCGCGAGTGAAAACTGCAGGCAGGCAAAAAAGAAAACCATGAGAGTTGACCAATGACGCATAAATAATTTTCAGCAAATGTAAAGTAAAAAACAAACTGCTATGCTGAATGCGCCCGCACCCTGTCTTTACCTGATCAAACTAATATTCCCCTTTTTCTTCAACTGAGTGTCATCAATAAATGTGATGGAAAAAAAATACGTGAGCGCTTGTGTATTCATTACTTGACCCTGATGAGTTCCATCCCATTTAAAGTTTGCCTCGTTGGTTTCAAAGACCTTTTCTCCCCAGCGGTCATACATGAGCAGGTGCAAAGATTTTATGCAGGACATATTGCCATAAATTTTGAGTACATCATTTTCTCCATCTTCATTCGGAGAAAAAGCATTAGGTAAAAAAACAGTTCCGCATAGTATATCAATCGTGATGCATGCGCTATCATTACATCCGTTACTGTCAACAGCAAAAACACAATAGGTGGTTGTTTCCGAAGGAGAAGCAATTGGGCTTACACAAGTAATGCAACTTAATCCTTCCGGTGGCGACCATGAATAGAAACTTCCGCCTGCGGCAGTCAGCGTGGAACTTGAACCGGTTGAAATGTTTATAGCGGTGGCACTCACTGTTGCCGTGATTCCGGTTACGGTTACTGTATCTGTTCCTGAACAGCCGTTGGAATCTGTTACAATCACCGTGTAAGTTCCCGCACCAAGCCAAGTTGCTGTTTGAGAAGTTTGCCCGTTGCTCCAATTATAAAAATAAGGAGCAGCGCCATTGCCTGCGTTTGCAGTGGCAGTTCCATTATTAATAATGCAGGATGTTTGTGTTGAAGTGGCGGTGATGGAAATTGCCGGTGGCTGTGTGATGGAAACAGTTGCTGTTTGCTTGCATCCGCTCGAATCAGTAACTGTAATAGTATAGATTTGAGATGTGAGATTTGTGATTTGAGAAGTGGTTGCGCCATTGCTCCATGAATAAGTGTAGGAAGGATTTCCGCCCGATGCTGTTGCCGATGCGCTTCCGTTATTGCCGCCAAAGCAACTCACATTGGTTTGCGATGCAATGTTCACTCCCATGATAGAAACTATGTGCGATATGCTTCCGGGAGGGTTGCACGGTCCGCCTGATGTTGTTAATGTTACCGTGTAGGTTCCTGCCGCGCTGAAAGTGTGACTCGGGTTTGCTGCGGTGGATGTGTTGGAAGCGCCCGAAGCGGGGTCGCCAAAGTTCCATGAGTAAGAGGATGGCGTTGGACAGGGAGGATTAACACTTGTGAATGAAAGCGCACCTGTGCCTGAACAAGTATATGTAAAGTGAGGAGCATTGGCGATTCCTTCTTCCACAGTGAAATCATCAATGGCGAACCCATCGTAACTGTTGCATAGTGTTCCGGCACCGAATGTAAAACGGAACAGTACATTCGGTTGACCGGCTAATCCGTTCAGGCAATGCTGCGCTGTCTTCCACGCTCCGCTGCCCGAACCGCCCTGACAACTTCCGGAAGTAGATTGAATGTTACCTGACCATCCGTCATTCGGGCTAATCCATGCAGGGCTGTTGAGAAAAACAATCGCGGAATTATTAAACCAGTTGTCATCCATGCAGTCAACCGGATTTCCATACGCGCCTACATTAATCCATGTTGTTCCTCCGTTAACAGAGTATTGAAGATTGCCTCCGTCATATTTATGCTCACACTCCCAAAATATTTTAAAAGTAACATGCGGATAAGCGAGCGAAGTAAAATCATAACAGGGACTGACGATGTATGACTGCTCGGAGTAATTATAAAAACTTGCTGTGAGCCCTCCTGTTATCCAGCACTTAACGCCACCACCTGCGCCTGTAATCACGGGCTTTGCAGGACTGCCCCATGCCCAGTCATTATTGTTTCCACCGCTTGTCCACGCAGCAGAGGTTTCAAAAGTTTCGGTGTTGGGATAAACGGTTATGCATTGCGCTTGCAGCAGTGATGAAACGAAAAAGAAAAACAATGTAACTATGGCGCAGGCAGTTTTGAACATGGCGGGGAGAAACTATTGTTTTATAATACTTAAAATAGGATGTATCTCTATTCCGTTTGGCGCAACTCCTAATTGCCCGTGCACCTCGTCATAGAAAGATACTCCATCAATTATATATGTGCCGGGTTTTACCTGAGAAGTTACTTCAACAAAAGTTTCAAATGTTTTTCTTGCCTGATTAATTTCGTTAATATGTGAACTTGTCTGCACAGCGCCACAATTCGGGTCGGGTATTTCTCCTATCATTGTTTTTGAAGGGTCGTTGATGTCTTCCAGCACAAGATGGTAGTCGCCATCTGAACTTAATTTATATTCCCTGATGCGGCAATGAATTCTGAATGTTCTGAACTCAATACCGAAACGGGGAGTGTTTTTGTCAACAGTTTTTTGGGGTGCAATGCTTGTCAAGGCAGAAATGGAAGTGTCAGCATAAGAGAAATTGATTTTAACTGCATCTGCATCAGTTAGAGTTTTCACATCCCATCGTTTGCGGTCGGAACAATTGGGCGCAGCAGGTTTATTGCAAACCCAAATCATAAAGCAAGATGCCAAAACAAAGAAAGAGATTGCTGCTATAAAAATAAATTTTCTCATCGCATTAAAACATATAGTTAAATCCTAACCCAAAATTTAAAAACCGTATTGTTGCATCTTCTGCCACATCGCTGTCACCAAAATGTTTGAAGATAATAGTATATGAAGTATGTATGCCTATTGCTAGTTTTTTTGAAAGAAGATAATTTAGAATCACAATCGGTTCGGCACTGAAACCGCCTTCGTTAAACTTATTATCTGGCGGCTGAATATCTTTCGTTCTGAAAAGTATTTCAGAATAACCTGCCTTTACTGCAAGCACACATTCTGTTTTTTTTAAGAACCGCAGTTTGTACCCTGCATTGCCCGATGCGGTGATAACATTCATCTTTGAATTTATATGCGTAGTGGTTCCGAATAATGAATAGGAAATGTTCCCGCCTGCTATAAAATGTTTTGAAACTGAGCGCTCATAATGCAAACTGCTGCTGAACATGCCGGTAAAATCTAACTTAAATGTGTTCATTGAAGCAGGAAGCGGATACCCACCGCTGATGCCGAATTGATTTTTGAGAGTATCCTGCTGCGCATGCAGCAAGAAAGTATTTGCGCAGCACAGAAAAGACAAAAACAAAAAGAGAAATTTTACTTTCACGAAGCAAAGGTAATAAATGAAATAAAACTATTTTTTGCTCTTACTTTTGAAGGTAACGTAAATGCTTCCTGACATAATAAAATAGGGCTTTGAAGATTCTCCCTGCGGAAGATTTTGAGGAATGGTGTAAGAAGGGTCTAACAGGAAAGTGAATTTCTTTATTTCATAACTCACGGTTGCATAAAAAATATAAGCGGTGAGATTAAAAGCAGATGCCTGTTTTTGATATTTCGTTGTATCTGATTGTCCTTTGTAAGCGGCAAGAAAATTTTGTGTGCCAAACAATACATCGGCTTCGGGAGAAAGAGTAAGCATTTGTTTGTGCCTGAACGTAAACTCAAAATCGTGAACATTCGTGAAGGTAACGCTGAAATCTTTCGTGCGCTTGGTTATCTTTTTTCCTTTGTAAGTCAGGTTGGGATTGCCTGAATTGTAATCAAATAAAATTCTTGAATACAAAATATTCCAGTCATAGCCCACAGCAGCGTTCGCATCATTTTGAACGGCTGCTTTAAGGCGCGCCACTTTTGAATCAAAGAAATAATGCGTATAGGAAATACTTCCGTCCCAATCGTCTGAAAAATCAAAGTTCCATCCCGCGCCCGCATCCAATTCGTCAAAGAACTTTTTCTTTTTTGCCTTCGGAGCGGGAACATGCACCATGTTTGCTTTAAGAAACAATCCTGATTTTGCAGTGAACTTAAAAGAAGGAGAAATGATCGGAATCGTTACTGTGTCTTTTCTTCCTTTAAAAGTATTATCGCTTGAATAATCCACTCCCATTCTGAATTTGCGGAACTTTTCCGTTTTTGCGGAAGCGTTTTTCTTCGCGGTGTCTTTTGGAATTGAATCTTTCGAAATAATAAATGCGTGAGCGCTTGAAAATAAAAACAGGAACGAAAATAGAACGATGGGCTTCATGGCTTTCAAAAGTATTAACTATATTGAAACGAATAATAAAAAAACAACCCCGCAGAAAATATTCCAACGGGGCTGCTTTTATTCTGAACAGGCAGAGAATTATTTTTTCTCGTGATGTTCTTTGTGCTCTTTGTGTTCTTTGTGTTCTTTGTCTTTTTCCAAATCTTTTTTATCCTTGTTCAAATCTGCTTTGTCTTTTTTCACTTCTGCTTTTTCTTTCTGAGCGCCTGCTTTGTCGCCTTTTGCTTCGTCTGCTTTCATTTCAGTTTTGTCTTGTTTCAATTCCGCTTTGTCTTTCTTCACTTCTTGTTTGTCTTGTTTGATTTCTCCTTTATGCTGGCCTTTGTCTTTGTCCTGCCCGTTATCCATAGGAGCACTGGTTTTCGGTGGAGCGGGAGCGGTTGCGTTTTGTGCAAACATGGCAGCGCTGAACATTGCAGCCACTACCATCATGATTACTTTTTTCATTGTGTTTTGGTTTTAGTGAATATTGATTTTGTTTTCTGTTATAAGGCAAGTATTATGCCACGAATACAAAATTAGGAACGCTGCATGAAGAAAGAATGAAACGCTTCGGGGATTAACGAAGTTTTTTTTGAAGGGATTAGTAGCGATATACTGTCTGCAAAAAATGTGAACAAAAGATAAAGTTTCTTCACATTGATAGAGCAAAGAGGGATGCTGCTTCGCGCGTGAGTAGTATTGCTAAAGGAAAGAGTAGTATTGCTTTGTTCTGAAACAGTACTGGTTCCGAAGGGATGGATATCCATAAGAAGAAATATAGTACTGCTTTTCCACTCAGTAGTATTGGTAAAAGAAAGAACAGTACTACTTCGTTCGCGAATATTGCTGATAAAGAAAAGAGCAGTACTTCTCCCGAAGGGATGGAGACCCATTCGCTCCTGAGTAGTACTGGTAAGAGAAAGTGTAGTACTACCGGGTTTGGAAGTGGTACTGGTTCCGATTAAATCAGGACTTACGCTCCGACTGCCTTCGGCTGTACGGAGTCGGTATTCCATCGGACAGAAGTTTAGTGAGTATTGTCATTTCGA